>JACXUS010000137.1 GCA_014763785.1 Sphingomonadales bacterium
GGCCAGCACTTGACGTTCTGCCCGGGGCTGCGGGCTTCGTGGCGCTGGCCGTGCTGCGCGTGGCCCTCGACACGGCATCGCAATCGGCCACCCAGAGCGCCGCCCGCGATCTGGTCACGGCGCTCAGGCTACGGCTGATCCGCGCCGCCGCGCATCAGGGCGCGGGCACCTCGGCCGCCCTGCCCGCCGCCGAAGCCGCCAGCCTCGCCGCCGAGAAGGCCGCGCTGCTCGGCCCCTTCGCCGCGCGCTATCACCCCGCGGCGCTGCGCGCGCGCATCGTGCCGCTGGTGTTTCTGGCGCTCGCCGCCTCGCAATCCTGGGTCGTGGCGCTGATCCTGCTGGTCGCGGGGCCGCTCATTCCGCTCTTCATGGCGCTTGTCGGCATGGCCGCCGAAGAGGCCTCGCGCCGCCAGATGACCGAAATCGGCTCGCTCTCGCGCCTTGCCGTCGACCGGATCGCCGCGATCACCGATCTGCGGCTGCTGGGTGCAACCGGGCGGGCCAAGGCCGATCTTGCCCGCGCCTCCGATGAGCTGCGCGCGCGCACCATGGCGGTGCTGCGGATCGCGTTTCTCTCTTCGACGGTGCTCGAGCTCTTCTCGGCGCTCGGGGTCGCACTGGTCGCGGTCTATGTGGGCTTTGCGCTGCTGGACGAGATCCCGTTTGGCACTTGGGGCGAGGGCATGGGCGCGGTGCAGGGGATTTTCCTGCTGATGATCGCGCCCGAGTTCTTCCAGCCGCTGCGCGATCTTGCCGCGGCCTGGCATGACCGCGCGGCCGCGCTCGCCGTCGCCGCGGAACTGACCACGGCCGAGGATCGCATCGCTGCGGGCGGCGCGCTGCCGGGCCGGGGCGGACCGGGGCAGGCCCTGCCCGCGGGGCTGCTTGTCTGGCGCAGGCTCACCGTTGCACCCGGGCCCGGGGCCGCGCCGCTCGCCCTGCCCGATGGCGCGCTCGCCCCGGGCGAGGCCGTGGCGCTGACCGGCCCTTCGGGCGCGGGCAAGACCACCTGCCTTGCCGCACTGGCCGGGCTGATCCCGCATCAGGGCGCGATCCACTGGGGCGCGACGCCGCTCACCCCCGACACCGCCGAGGATTGGCGCGCGGGCCTCGCCTGGGTGCCGCAGCTGCCGCGCTTCCCCGATGCGCCGCTGGCCGAGGCGATTGCCTTGGGCCGCCCCGGCGATCTGGGTGCTGCGCTGAGCGCGGCCCGCGCCGAGGGCATCGTGGCCGCCCTGCCCGGCGGGCTGGCTGCTCGGCTTGGCGACTTCGGCGGCGGCATTTCGGGCGGCGAGGCGCGCAGGCTCGCGGTGGCGCGCGCGCATCTGGCCGCGCCCCGCATCGTGCTGGCCGATGAGCCCACCGCCGATCTCGACCCCGAGACCGCCCGCGCGGTGACCGAAGGCCTGCTTGCCCTGCGCGCGCAGGGGGCCGCGCTGCTGGTCGCAACGCATGATCCCGCGCTGATCGCCGCGATGGACCGGGTGATCGCCCTGCCCGCGCCAAGGGGGGACGCATGAGGCCGCTCCTGACCCTCACCCGCCGCCTGATCGCCGCCGATCCGCGCGCCTTCCGCCGCGGACTTGCGCTTTCGATCACGGTTCTCGTCATGGGCGCGGCGCTCTTGGGCCTGTCGGGCTGGTTCGTGACCGCGGCCGCCGCGGCGGGGCTTGCGGGCATCGGGATCGGCTTTGATTTCTTCCGCCCCTCGGCGGGGGTGCGCTTCCTTGCGCTCGGCCGCGCGGCCGCGCGCTATGGCGAGCGGCTGGTGACCCATGATGCGGTGCTGCGCGCGCTGGCGGCGCTGCGGGTGCAGCTGCTCGCGGGCATCGCCGCCCTGCCGCACGAGGCGCAGGCCCGGCTGCGGGGCGCCCGCGCGCTCAACCGCCTGACCGCGGATGTCGATGCGCTCGATGGGCTGATGCTGCGGCTTGTGCTGCCGGGGCTGGCGGCGCTTGCGGCGCATCTGGGGGCGGCGGTGGCGCTCTGGTGGCTCGTGGCGCCTGGCGTGGCGCTGGCGGTCGTGGGGGTCTATGCGCTGGGCGGCGGGCTTGCGCTCTGGGCCACGGCGCGAGCGGGCCACGCCCCCGCCGAAGCGGCCGAGACCGCCCTGCAGGACCTGCGCGCGGGCAGCTTCGATCTGGTGCGCAGCCGCGCCGATCTGGCGATGGCGGGCGCGCTCGAGGATTGGATCGCGCGCACCGAGGCGATTGCCGCCCGCGACGCCGCGGCCCGCGACCGCCTCGACCGGATCGACCGCCGCACGGGCGCGGCCGCGGCTCTCTGCGCCGCGCTGGCCGCAAGCGCCGCGCTTGCCATCGGCGGGCAAATGGCCGCCACGGGCCAGATCAGCCCGGCGCGCGCCGCGATCAGCGTCTTCGTGGCGCTGGCGCTGGCCGAGACATTGGGCCAGCTGCGCCGCGGCATGGCCGAGATCGGCCGGATGCAGGGGGCGGCGACCCGCGTCCTCGCGCTCGCCCCTGAGAACGCCACAGACCCTGACCCGGCGCCTGCGGCGCAACCGGACGGGGGCGCGCCGCCAAAGGCGGCGCAAAACCAAAACAACCCGACGCCAGAGGCGGCGCAATCGCCAGCCGGGGCGCCGCCTTTGGCGGCGCAACGGGCGCGCCTTGGCGCGCCCGGCCCCCTGCTGCAGGTGTCGGACCTTACCCTGCACCGCCCCGGCGCGGCGGCGCCGCTCTTCGGGCCGCTGTCCTTCTCCATCGCGGCGGGCGAGACGCTCTTGATCACCGGCCCCTCGGGCGTCGGAAAGTCGACGCTTCTCGCCGTGCTCGCAGGCCTGATCGCTCCGACCGGCGGCACCGCCTCACTGCTGGGCCGACCGCTGCCCGACTGGCCCGACCCAGAGCTGCGCGCAGCCCTCACGCTCGTGCCGCAGCGCCCGCAACTGATCGGCGGCACGCTGGCGGAAAACCTCGCCCTTGCCCTGCCCGAGGGCACGGCCCTCGACCCCGCCGCCGCCCGCGCGGCGCTGGAGGCGGTTGACCTGTGGGAGACGCTCGCCCCCCGCGGCGGGCTCGATCTGCGCCTAGGCGAAGGCGGCGCGGGCCTCTCGGGGGGGCAAGCCAAGCGCCTCGCGCTGGCGCGCGCGGTGCTGCGCCGCCCGGCCGTTCTGATGCTGGACGAGCCGACCGAGGGCCTCGACAGCGCCACCGCGGCCTGCAGCCTTGCCGGCCTGCGCGCAGCGCTGCCCGAAACGGGGATGATCTTCGTCTCGCACCGCACCGAGGATCTGGCCCAGCCCGCCCGCCGCATCGCGCTCGGCCCCTGAGGCATATTGTCCCGCGCGCGAGATTTCGCCCGGCTTTCACACCCGTGCGACCAAACGCCCCTTTGATTTGCCAACGCCAAGGTCAGATGCAGGGCCAAGATGTATCTGCCTAAATATTTTAGCATGATGCACCTTTCGCGAGGCCCAAGACGGCCCCGCCGGGAAACGGAAAGGACAAGCGGATGGATTTCGATATCGTCGAGCTGTCACGGCTGCAATTTGCCATGACCGCGATGTATCACTTCCTCTTCGTGCCGCTCACGCTGGGTCTGTCGATCCTCGTGGCGATCATGGAGACGGTTTATGTGATGACGGCCCGCCCGATCTGGCGCCAGATGACCAAATTCTGGGGCACGCTCTTCGGGATCAACTTCGTGCTGGGGGTGGCCACCGGCATCACGATGGAATTCCAGTTCGGGATGAACTGGAGCTATTACAGCCACTATGTCGGCGACATCTTCGGCGCGCCTCTGGCGATCGAGGGGCTGATGGCATTCTTCATGGAGGCGACCTTCGTCGGGCTGATGTTCTTCGGCTGGGACAAGCTTTCGCGCGTGGCACACCTGATCGTCACCTGGCTTGTGGCCATCGGCTCGAACTTCTCCGCGCTCTGGATCCTGATCGCCAACGGCTGGATGCAGAACCCGGTCGGCGCCGAATTCAACCCGATCACCATGCGGATGGAGATGACCAGCTTCTTCGATGTGGTCTTCAACGAGGTCGCGCAGGCGAAATTCGTCCATACCGTTTCGGCGGGCTATGTCACCGCCTCGATCTTCGTGCTGGGCGTTTCGGCCTGGTATATGCTTAAGGGCGTGCATTTCGAGCTGGCGCGGCGCTCGATCGCGGTTGCGGCGGCGTTCGGTCTGGCCTCGGCCTTCTCGGTCGTCATCCTTGGCGACGAGTCGGGCTATTCCACCAGCCATAACCAGAAGATGAAACTGGCCGCGATGGAGGCGATGTGGGAAACCCATCCCGCCCCCGCGGAATTCACCCTCTTCGGCATCCCCGATCAGGAGGCGCGCGAGACGAAATATGCGATCCATATCCCCTATGCGATGGGGCTGATCGGCACGCGCTCGCTCACGACCGAGATCCCGGGCATCAGCGATCTGGAAAAACAGGCCGAAGAGCGGGTCCGCTCGGGCATTCTGGCCTATGACGCGCTGCTCAAGATCCGCGAGGCCCGCGGCGATGTGACCGAAGACGTCAAGGCCACCTTCGAGGCGCATTCCAAGGATCTGGGCTTTGCCTTCCTGCTGATGCGCTATGTCGAGGACCCGCGGCAGGCGACCGAGGCGCAGATCGTGCAGGCCGCCGAGGATACGATCCCGACCGTCTGGCCGCTGTTCTGGTCGTTCCGGATCATGGTCGCGCTGGGCTTCAGCTTCATCGCCGTGCTGGCCTATTTCTTCGTGGTGGCGAATTTCCGCGGCATGCAGTTCCCGCGCTGGGCGCTCAAGATGGCGGTGGTGATCATCCCGACGCCGTGGATCGCGGCCGAGATGGGCTGGTTCACCGCCGAATTCGGGCGCCAGCCCTGGACGGTGGACGGGGTCTTGCCGACGGCGATGTCGGTCAGTCACCTGTCGGTCGCGGATCTGCTGATCACGCTGGCGGGCTTCGTGATCTTCTACACCGTGCTCTTCATCATCGAGATGGGTTTGATGCTGAAATACATCCGCAAGGGCCCCTATCAGGATGTGAAGGAAACCGAGGACTGGCAGCGCCGCCACGAGGCGCGGCTGATGTCTTCGGGCCAACCTGTCACCATGCCGGCGGAGTAAGATCATGATCCTGCACGAATTTATCAGCTTTGACCTGCTGCGCGTGATCTGGTGGGTGCTTCTGGGCGTCCTTCTGATCGGCTTTGCGCTGACCGACGGGTTTGACATGGGCGTCGGCGCGCTCTTGCCCTTCGTGGGCAAGACCGATGCCGAGCGGCGTCTGGTGATCAACACGATCGGCCCGGTCTGGGAGGGGAACCAGGTCTGGTTCATCCTCGGGGGCGGCGCGATCTTTGCCGCCTGGCCGCCGCTCTATGCGGTCAGCTTCTCGGGCTTCTATCTGGCGATGTTTGCGGTGCTGGCCGCGCTGATCCTGCGCCCGGTCGGGTTCAAATACCGCTCCAAACGCGAGAGCGCAGCTTGGCGCAATGGCTGGGACTGGGCGCTTTTCGTGGGCGGTGCGGTGCCCGCGCTGATTTTCGGCGTGGCGGTGGGCAATGTGCTGCAAGGCGTGCCCTTTGAGCTGACCGATTTCCTGATGCCGATGTATCCGGGGAATTTCTTCATGAAATTCGTCGGCCTGCTCAATCCCTTCGCGCTGCTCGCCGGGGTCGTGTCGTTGGCCATGCTGTTGATGCATGGCGCGGCCTGGCTCACGCTGAAGACCGACGGGCCGGTGCAGCTGCGCGCGCGGACGATCGGCACGGTGGCGGGCGTGGTGGCGCTGGTGGCCTATGCGCTGGCCGGGGTGTGGCTCGCGCTCGGCATCCCGGGCTATCAGATGGTGGCGCAAGCCGCCGCAAACGGCCCCTCGAACCCGCTGATGACCGAGGTGGTGCGCGGCGGCAGCTGGCTTGATGCCTATGCGGCGCGTCCCTGGATCGCGATTGCGCCGGTGATGGGGCTTGCGGGCATCGCGCTGGCCACGCTTGGCCTGCGCGCCGGGCGCGAGGTCTGGACGCTGCTCTTCTCGAAGCTCGGGATCACCGGGGTCATCGGCTCTGTCGGGCTCACGATGTTCCCGTTCATCCTGCCCTCGTCGCGGCAACCTTCGGCCTCGCTGACGGTGTGGGACGCCTCGTCCTCGCATCTGACGCTCTTTGTGATGCTGGTGGTGACGGTGATCTTCATGCCCCTGATCCTCGCCTATACGGCTTGGGTCTATAAGGTGCTCTGGGGCAAGGTCACCCCCGACGAGATCAGCAACAACCAGAACTCTTACTGAGGAGATCCGCAGATGTGGTATTTCGCCTGGATCCTCGGCCTGCCGCTGGCGGCGCTGATCGCGGTCGCCAATGCGATGTGGCTTGAGATGCAGAACGACCGGCGCATCGCCGGCGATCACGACCCCGAGCCCTGAGCAGGCTCCCCGTCGATCCCGCGCCCGGACCCTGTTCCGGGTCCGGGTCAGGGGCCGCCCGAGGGTTTCCAGCCACCGCGGGCGGCCCCGCCCTGAACCTGCCAAGACCCCGGCCCTGCGGCCGGGGTTTTGCTGTGCTGCGGCGCCGTATATCCGACTAAAAGAATCGACTTTACAAAGGTGAGTTTTTCACTCAGATTACCGCCATGCCGCCGCGAAGGCGCAACTGAATTCACCCAAGACCTGACCAGAGGCCCAGAAGGAGACCGGGAATGAAACGTATCCCCTCTGACGGCCCCGCACCGCGGGCCGCCCGCATCGACGAGACCACCGCCCCCTTCACGCTGCGCGATATCGTCATCGCGCTCTGTGGGGGGCTGATGCCCGCCGCCGACGGGCTCGAACTGATGATCGACCGGATCGAAAGGCTGCACTGATGACCCTGACCCAGAACCTCACCGCCCCCGATTACCTCAACTCGCTGCCCGTACACGAGGCCGAGGCGCTGACCGGCGGCGGCAATACCGCCAATATCCTGCTCAACGGTCAGGTTTATACGCTGCGCATCACCCGCGCGGGCAAGCTGATCCTGACCAAGTGAGGCCCGCTG
The DNA here is from genome assembly GCA_014763785.1 of Sphingomonadales bacterium. Taxonomy (GTDB): domain Bacteria; phylum Pseudomonadota; class Alphaproteobacteria; order Rhodobacterales; family Rhodobacteraceae; genus Rhodobacter. The sequence continues at coordinate 6,990 of JACXUS010000137.1, forward strand.
CGGCCCGGCGGCCGCAGGCGTCACTGTGAAAAAACACCGAAATCGCCCGGGTGCGGAACCGAGACCGCGCCCGGGCGTTTCCCCGAGAGACGGACCGATCGCGTCCCTGATCGTCGTCTTTTCCCTCGACTTGGGGCCGGTTCGCCGGCCCCTTTTTCATGGGCGGGAACGGGGCGGACCCGAGGGGCGGCCTGCGATGCGCGCATGGCCCTAGGGTCTGGTGCTGCGGGTCTGGAAGGATGGAGCGGGCGGCGGGAATCGAACCCGCGTCATTAGCTTGGAAGGCTAAGGTCTTACCACTACACAACGCCCGCGCCGGGCCCGAAAGCGGGATCGCGTTGCGGATCCTGCGGCCGGGCTGTGGTCTGGCCCCTGATAGCGTGACCGTCCGGGCGATGCAAGCATCGGTGAATGCCACCGCCCGCCACCCGCCGCCGCAGCC
>JACXUS010000440.1 GCA_014763785.1 Sphingomonadales bacterium
CCATATACAGGCCCCCTTTCCTTTTGTGTCGAATATGAGGGCAGGGGGCCTGTATATGGTGGGCGGCGTGCGCGGGGCGTCTATATCTGGCCTGATGTGCCGAACAGTCGCAGGGTCAGGTTCAGGGCGCGGTCCGAGCGCGCGGCGATCGTGGCCGCGTCGAGCGGTCCGAGGCGGCCCATCGCCTGTTGCAGCGGAACCTCGCCGAAGAGCAGGCTGACATAGGTCTCGGTGGCGACCGAAGGGTCGGTGTCCGCGCCGAAGCGCCCGGCGGCGACAAGCTGCGTCATGATCCCGGTGATCATCGCGATCATCTCTTGCCGCGCGGCGGTGTCGATCGCGGCGCCCAGAAGGCCCGTCTCGGTTGCATCCGCGATTGCGGCGCGGTTCATGATGATCGCCTTGGCGCCGGTGGTGTACGTGAGCAGAAGCGGACCCAGGGCCCGCAGCGCCGCGAGCGCGTCGCTCTGCCCGATGAGCGCCTCGCTCAGGTGCGCCTTGACGGCCCGTGCATTGTCTTCGATCAGGCTCTGGAACAGGGTTTGCTTGTTGCCATACCAAGCATAGAGCGTCTGGTTCGACGCCGCGGCGCGCTTGGCGATCTGGAGCATGCTGGTGCTGCGATAGCCTTTCTCGGCAAGCAGCTCGAACGCGGCCGCCTCGATCTCGCGCCGTCTTTCTTCCGATCCTTCGCCCGTCATCCTGTCCATCCGTCATGATGCTTGACAGAGGGTGTACACGCATGTACCCAAAGGTCAAGTACAGTACATATGTGTACGCTCAGGAGAAGATGATGACAGTCCTCAAACGACTTTCCTTCGCTGCGGCGGCCCTTGTCGCGGGTGCGGTTGGCTTTGTCGCCTGGTCTTCGTGGCGGACCGAGGCCGATATCGCCGCGTTTCAGTCGCGGATCGCGGCGCTGGGGGCTGCGGCGCCCGCCCCGGCGGTCGATGGGGCCGCCGTCGCGGCGCTGCCGGAGCCGGTGCAGCGCTATTTTGCCTTCGTGTTCCCCGGCCCGGTCCCGGCCTATAGCGCGGTCCATCTGGAGGCAGAGGGCCAGTTCCGCCGACCCCTGACCGAGGGGTTCAGCCCGACCACGGCCGAGCAGGTGATCGCCATCGGCACGCCCGCGTTGATGTTCTCGGCGACGACGCCGGTTCTGCCCGGGATCTGGGCGCGGGCCTATGACTATTTCGCGGAAGGTCAGATGGAGATGCGGGCCAAGGTCCTGTCCACGCTGACGGTCGTGGACGAGCGGGAAACGCCGGAGCTGAACCGCATATCGCTGCGGCGCTGGCTGCTGGAAAGCGCGCTTTATCCGCAGGCGCTGCTTCCCGGCGGGCCCGTGGTCTGGGAACCGATCGACAGAACCCGCGCGCGGGCTGTGGTGTCGCACGGGGGGCTGAGCGCCTCGATGGTCGCGCAGTTCGACGCGGCGGGCCGAATGACGCAGATGGTGGCCGAGGAGGAGGGCGATCTGACGACGCCCTATCACGGCTCGGGCGAGCATGTGTCGCGCAGCGATCATCGCCGGGTCGGCAATCGGCTCTGTTGCACAAATCGGCTGAACGCCGAGGCTCCCCTTTCCCCGGACGGACTTATCCCACAGCTTCCGTGACGGGTATGCCGAGCGCGGTGTAGCCGGTCGAAGTCCCGCGCCATGAGCCGCTGGCCCAGCAGTTTGACACAGTGCATCTTCGTCTCGACGCGGCTTCGGCGGTGGTATCCGCTCCATCGTCGCCAGAGGGCCCGGCCAAGGTATTTCACCGCGCGCAGGGCCTCGTTTCGGGCCATGGCTCCTGCGGTGACGGTCTTGCACGGTTTGGCGTTCTTGCGGGGCGGGATGACGGCATGGGCGCCGCGGTCGGCGATGGCATCGTGGCATTTGCGAGTGTCGTAGGCGCCATCGGCCGTGACGCTGCCGATCTCCTGGTCCTCTGGGATCTGACTGAGAAGGTCGGGCAGCACCGGCGCATCACCAATGTGGCTCCCGGTGATCTCGACGGCTCGGATCTCCAGCGTTTCCTCGTCGATCCCGAGGTGTATCTTGCGCCAGACCCGCCTTTTAGGACCACCATGCTTGCGCGCATGCCATTCGCCTTCGCCCTCGACCTTGATGCCCGTGCTGTCGATCAACAAGTGCAGCGGCCCCTTGGAGCCGCGGTATGGGATGTTGACGGCCAAGGTCTTCTGGCGGCGGGACAGCGTGCTGAAGTCGGGCACCGTCCAGTCGAGGCCAACCAGCCGCAGCAGGCTCTCGACGAACCCGGTCGTCTGCCGGAGCGCCATACCGAACAACACCTTCATCGTCAGACACGTCTGAATGGCGGTGTCACTGTAGGTCTGCATGCGGCCACGCCTGCCT
>JACXUS010000138.1 GCA_014763785.1 Sphingomonadales bacterium
GTTTTGGCCGGACGGGTGCCCGGCCAAAACCGCGGGCTACCGGAACGGCTGGCGCCCGACCCGCCGGGGGGCATCGCGCTCCGCCACCGTGTCTTGCGAGCGGCGGGGCGGGACACAGGACCCGTCCCCCCGGGTCACCATAAAAGCTTCGGGGGGCCGCAGCCCCCCGGATCGTGCAAGGATCAGCGCAGGTCGGGCGGCGTCGCCTCGGCCCGCAGGCTCGCGATCACCGCATCGAGGGCCTGCGTCTCGGTCCGGGTCTCGCCAAGGCGGCGCACCGAAACCGTGCGCTCTTCGACCTCTTTCATCCCGATCGCGAAGATATAGGGCACCTTGCCGAGCGAGTGCTCGCGGACCTTGTAGTTGATCTTTTCATTGCGGGTGTCGGCCTCGGCGCGGATGCCGGCGGCCTTCAGCGCGGCGACCACCTCGTGCACATAGTCATCGGCCTCCGACACGATCGAGGCCACGACCACCTGCCGCGGCGCGATCCACAAGGGCAGCTTGCCCGCATAGTTCTCGATCAGCATGCCGATGAAGCGTTCAAACGAGCCAAGGCAGGCGCGGTGCAGCATGAAGGGGCGGTGACGCTCGCCATCGGGGCCGATATAGCTCGCGTCGAGCCGCTCGGGCAGGTTCGGGTCGAGCTGCAGCGTGCCGCATTGCCAGTCGCGCCCGATCGCATCGGTCAGCACGAATTCCAGTTTCGGCGCATAGAAGGCGCCCTCGCCGGGGAAGAGCTCGTAGTCATAGCCCGCCGCGGTGCAGGCATTGGCGAGCGCCGCCTCCATCTTGTCCCAGATTTCTTCGCTGCCCACGCGCTTTTCCGGCCGGGTGGACAGTTTCACGCGCCATTTGTCGAAGCCGAGTTCGGCATAGATCAGCGCGAGGAATTCGATGAATTTCTTCGATTCGCTCTCGATCTGATCGAGCGTGCAGAAGATATGCGCATCATCCTGCGTGAAGCCGCGCACCCGCATGATGCCATGCAGCGCGCCCGAGGGTTCATAGCGCGCGCAGGACCCGAATTCCGCCATGCGCAGCGGCAGGTCGCGATAGCTTTTCAGCCCCACGTTGAAGATCTGCACATGGCAGGGGCAGTTCATCGGTTTGAGCGCATTGATCACCTTCTCGCGGGCGCCCTCTTCGTCGACCTCGACGATGAACATGTTCTCGCGATAGTTTTCCCAATGGCCGGATTTTTCCCACAGGTTCCGGTTCACCACCTGCGGCGTGTTCACCTCGACATAGCCATCGGCGCGCTGGCGGCGGCGCATGTAATCCTGCAGCTCGGTGTAGATCGTCCAGCCGTTCGGATGCCAGAAGACCTGACCGGGCGCCTCTTCCTGCATGTGGAACAGGTCCATTTCCTTGCCCAATTTGCGGTGGTCGCGTTTGGCGGCCTCCTCGAGCATGGTCATATGGGCTTTCAGTTCCTCGCGGTTGCGGAAGGCCACGCCATAGATGCGCTGCAGCATCGGGCGCGTGTTGTCGCCCAGCCAATAGGCGCCCGCGACATGGGTCAGCTTGAAGGCATCGGCGGGCACTTGGCCCGTGTGCTGCAGGTGCGGCCCGCGGCAGAGATCCTGCCAGCCCCCGTGCCAATACATCCGCACCGGCTCGCCCTCGGGGATGCGGTTCACGAGTTCCACCTTATAGGGTTCATTCGTGGCGATGTAATGCTCGACGGCGCGGGCGCGCTCCCAGACCTCGGTCTTGACCGGCTCGCGGGCGTTGATGATCGCCTTCATCTTGGCCTCGATCGCGCCCAGATCCTCGGGCGTGAAGGGCTCGGCGCGGTCGAAGTCATAGAACCAGCCATGGTCGCGGACCGGGCCGATGGTGACCTTGACGTCGGGCCAGAGCTCCTGCACGGCGCGGGCCATGATATGCGCGAGGTCATGGCGGATCAGTTCCAGCGCGGGGCCGGTGTCCTTCAGCGTGTTGATCGAGATCTTGGCATCTTCCGTCAGCGGCCATTGCAGGTCGTAATGCTGGCCGTTCACCTGCGCCGAGATCGCGGCCTTCGCCAGCGAATTCGAGATCGAGGCGGCGACTTCGGCCGCGGTCGTGCCCGCGGGGTAGCTGCGCTGATTGCCATCGGGGAAGGAGAGGGTGATCTGGGACATGGCTGTCCTCCTCGTCGGTTTGGCGCCCACGGAACGCCCGGTTGCAAGTTATGGTGCGCGATCTATGGCGCGGGCAGGGGGGCAAGTCAACGGGGCGCGATCGTCGCAGGCTGCGGCCTGGTGGTGACGGGCGAGGGGGGCTGCTCGCCCCCCGGCGCGTGCCGCGCCTCCCCCTCGGGATATTTATCGCAAGATGAAAGACCAAAGCCCCTGTTTTTCATCTTGCCTCAAATATCCCGGGGGAGTCTTCGCAGAAGACGGGGGCAGCGCCCCCCGCCCGGTCGACAGCCCGCGCGGGCTCGGCTACCAAGGCGCCAAAGAGGAGGCCGCGATGACCGAGTATTTCACCACCCCTCAGGGCCGCCGTCTGGCCTATGTGCAGACCCCGGGCCGCGGCCCCGGGATCGTCTTCCTGCATGGGCTGAAATCCGACATGCAGGGCACCAAGGCCCTCGCGCTCGAGGCCTGGGCCGTCGCGCAGGGGCGGGCGTTTCTGCGGTTCGACTGTTCGGGCCATGGCCAGTCGGGCGGGGTGTTCGAAGAGGGCGCGATCGGCGACTGGTTCGAGGATGCGCGCGCCGCGATCACCGAGCTGACCGAGGGGCCGCAGATTGTCGTGGGCTCGTCGATGGGCGGCTGGCTCGCGCTCTTGATCGCGCGCGAGATGCCGGAACGCCTTGCGGGGCTCGTGACCATCGCCGCCGCGCCCGATTTCACCGAGGATGGCTATTGGGCGAGCTTCGATGCCGGGGCGCGCAAGGCCCTGGAAACGCAAGGCTTCGTGGATGTTCCCTCGGACTATGGCGCGCCCTATCAGATCACCCGCCGCCTGATCGAAGAGGGGCGGCAGCGTCTGGTGCTGCGCGCGCCGCTCGCCCTGCCGTTCCCGGTGCGGCTGTTGCAGGGCACGGCCGATGCCGCGGTGCCGCAGGATTGGGCGCTGCGGCTCTTGGACCACGCGACCGGCCCCGATATCCGCCTGACGCTGGTCAAGGGCGCCGATCACCGGTTTTCCGAGCCGGCTGAGTTGCGGCTGATCGAGGCCGCCGTGGCCGAGGTTCTGGCCGCGCTCTGACGCCGCTCGCGCCCCTGTGATCCGATTTCCGCCGATCTGGCGCAGGGCGGGGTTCAAGCCCGGGCCCGGATCGGGCAGGATGCCCCCACGAGCGAGAGAGAGCGCGTCCCCAAGCGCGCCAGAGGAGGAGCCGCGCCATGATCCCCGAACCCCTGCTGTTCCTGCCCGGGTTCATGTGCGACGCGCGGCTCTTCTGGCATCAGATCGCGGAATTTTCTTCCGAGCGGATGGTCTCGGTCGCGCCGCTGCTGGGCGATACGATCGAGGAGATGGCCGAGACGGTTCTGGCCGCCGCCCCCGCGCGCTTCCATCTGGTCGGGCATTGGCTGGGCGGTGTCGTCGCGATGGAGATGCTGCGCCGCGCCCCCGAGCGGATCGCGCAGATCGCGCTGATCGACGTCTCGCCGCTGCCCGAAACCCCCCAGGCCGCGGGCCTGCGCGAGCCGCGGATCGTGCGCGCGCGCACCGGGCGGCTCGATGAGGTGATGCTGGAGGAAATCCCCCCCGGGGCCCTCGCCCCCGGCCCGGGCAGCCACGATGCGCTGGCGATGCTGCTCGACATGGCCGAGGCGCTCGGCCCCGAGACCTTCACCCGCCAGTCGCGCGCGCTGATGCGCCGCCCCGACCAGCAGCGCGCCCTGCGCAACACCCGCGTGCGCGCCACGCTGATCTGCGGCGAATACGATACGATCTGCCCGCCGCGGCGCCACGAATTCCTCGCCGAGCTGATGCCGCATGCCGAATTTCGCCTGATCCTGAGCGCGGGCCATCTGGCGCCGCTCGAACAGCCGGAGAAGGTGACACAGGCTTTGCGCGACTGGCTCGGGGCGCCGCTTTTGCTAAAATGACAAAAGTTGGCCGCATTTTGGAATAAAGATAAAATAAGACATTGTGTCGCGCTGTGTTCCGGATATTCTGATAGTCAGGAAACGTGTTTGACCTGACGGCCAAATGTCGCGGACGCCAGTTTTCGGCGGGGGGAGAAGCCGATGCAAAGTGCAGTCCTGTGGACGCGCCCGGGGGGCGCGCTTGTTTTTTATGCTCCGCGTTTTGGGGTGACGGCAGAGGGGCGCGGCATGATGCGCCGCTTGCCGCGGCGTGCAATCGCGCTTGCGCGCTGTGAACGCGATCTGAAACATGCGATCGACCTTGCACAAGAGGCGGTTTCGCTTGCGCTGCTGGCCGAGCTTGCGGCCTGTGACGCGCTCGCAACCGAGGCCTGCGATTGTTACAAGGAGGCGGTGGGCGCCTGCCCGCCATGGCACCGGCCCGGCCCGCTCGTCGGTCTGGACCGGGGGGGCGCGCAGGCCCTCGAACTGCCCGGCTGATCGGCCTGTTGATCGAAACGCCCGGCCCCCTCGGGGGCCGGGTCTCAGCTTCAGACCCCGCGCGAGAGCGCGGCGACCCCGGTGCGGGCCACATCCACCAGACCCAGCGGACGCATCAGCTCGGCAAAGGCGTCGATCTTCTCCGGCGTGCCGGTGATCTCGAAAACGAAGCTCTCCAGCGTCGAATCGACCACATTGGCGCGGAAGATATCGGCCAGCCGCAGCGCCTCGACGCGCTTCTCGCCGGTGCCCGCCACCTTGATCAGTGCAAGCTCGCGCTCGACCGCGGCGCCCTCGGTAGTCAGGTCATGGACCTCATGCACCGGCACGATGCGGCCAAGCTGCGCCTTGATCTGGTCGATCACCGCTTCGGTGCCGCGGGTCACGACGGTGATGCGGCTCCGGTGGCCCTTGTGGTCGATCTCGGCGACCGTCAGGCTGTCGATGTTGTAGCCGCGCCCGGAAAACAGCCCGATCACGCGCGCCAGCACCCCGGCTTCGTTATCGACGATCACCGCCAGCGTATGCGAGCCCTGCTTGTCCGCGTGATAGTCGCGCAGGTCATAGGCCGAATGCGAGGTCGAGCCCTTTTTGATGTTCAGAGCGGCCATTGCCTCTCTCCTCTGTCCTGTTTGCTGTCTCTCAACAGTGTCCAAATATCCTGGGGGTCCGGGGGTGAAACCCCCGGCCGTCTCACACCAGTGCGGCGCCGCCGGTGAAGGCCGCCGCATCCGCCGCCAGCAACATCTCGTTATGCGGCTTGCCCGACGGGATCATCGGGAAGCAGTTCTCATGCTTCTCGACGAGGCAATCGAACAGCACCGGGCCGTCATGCTCGATCATCTCCATGATCGCATCGTCCAGATCCTTGGGATCGGCGCAGCGGATGCCCTTCCAGCCAAAGCTCTCGGCCAGCTTCACGAAATCGGGCAGGCTTTCCGACCAGCTCTGGCTATAGCGCCCGCCATGCAGCAGATCCTGCCATTGCCGCACCATGCCCAGACGCTCGTTATTCAGGATGAACTGCTTCACCGGCGTGCGGAACTGGGTGCAGGTGCCCATTTCCTGCATGTTCATCAGCCAGCTCGCCTCGCCCGCGACGTTGATCACCAAAGCGTCCGGATGCGCCACCTGCACCCCGATCGAGGCCGGGAAGCCATAGCCCATCGTCCCGAGCCCACCGGAGGTCATCCAGCGGTTCGGCGCCTCGAAGCCCAGATATTGCGCGGCCCACATCTGATGCTGGCCGACCTCGGTCGTGATATAGCGGTCGCGCCCCTTGGTCAGCGCCTCGAGCCGCTCCAGCGCATATTGCGGCTTGATCACCTTGGACGAGTTCTCATAGGCGAGGCAGCGGACCTTCTTCCACTCGTTGATCTTGTCCCACCACGCGGCGAGCCCGGCCTTGTTCACCTTTCGCCCGCGCGCCTTCCAGACCTTGAGCACATCCTCCAGCACATGGCCCACATCGCCCACGATCGCCAGATCGACCGGGATGATCTTGTTGATCGAGGAGGCGTCGATATCGACATGCACCTTGCGCGAGCCGGGGCTGAAATCCGCCACCCGCCCGGTGATCCGGTCATCGAACCGCGCGCCAAGGTTGATCATCAGATCGCAGCCATGCATCGCAAGGTTCGCCTCATAAAGGCCGTGCATGCCGAGCATCCCCAGCCAGTTCGCACCGCTCGCCGGATAGCTGCCCAGACCCATCAGCGTCGAGGTGATCGGGAAGCCCGTCGCATCGACCAGCTCGCGCATCAGCTGGCTCGCCGCGGGGCCAGAGTTGATCACCCCGCCGCCGGTATAGAACACCGGGCGCTCGGCGGTTTCGATCATCTCGACGAGCTTGGTGATCGCCTCGATATCGCCCTTCACGCGCGGCTGATAGTGATCGACGCGCGCGGTCTTCGGGCCGGTATAGATGCCGGTCGCGAATTGCACATCCTTGGGCAGGTCGATCAGCACCGGCCCGGGCCGCCCCGAGGTCGCCACATGAAACGCCTGATGGATCGTCTCGGCCAGCCGGTCGGTATCCTTCACCAGCCAGTTGTGCTTGGTGCAGGGCCGCGTGATGCCGATCGTGTCGGCCTCCTGAAAGCCGTCGGTGCCGATCATGAAGGTCGGCACCTGACCCGAGAAGACCACCAGCGGAATGCTGTCCATCAGCGCATCCGTCAGGCCCGTCACCGCATTCGTGGCCCCGGGACCCGAGGTCACCAGCACGCAACCGGGCTTGCCGGTCGAGCGGGCATAGCCTTCGGCCATATGCACCGCCGCCTGTTCGTGGCGCACGAGGATATGGCGAATGTCGTTTTGCTGGAAAATCGCATCATAGATCGGCAGCACCGCGCCGCCGGGATAGCCGAAAATGACTTCGACCCCCTGATCCTTGAGCGCCTGCACCACCATTTCCGCGCCGGTCATCTGCACTGACATCCGTCTTTCCTTCCGTTTGCCCGCCGCAATTCGCCGGGGGGCCGCCAGCCATTTCGCAACAAAAAGCCCTCGCGGATCTGGCGAGGGCGCATGGGAACCACGATGGTCAACCGTCACCGGCCCATGCGCGTTTTCCCTACGAGGACGAGAAGCGAGAGCATCGCTGATCCTTTCCGTTGCGTTGGGCGGGACATTAGAAAGCCGCGCGGGGGGCGTCAACGGCAAATCGGTGAATATTATGTCGCAGGTCACGGGAATTGCATGCCGAAAGTTGCGCGCGGCCTGGATTTCGGGAAAGAAGCGCAAAACGGATGGGGCGCAGGACGGGGGCGCGGCGCCAAGGCCGGTCAGCCCTTCTGACCGAGTCGCCCGTGGCCCGCGGCGATTATGAGTATTTGGACCAAGAAGAAGCCCAAGGCGGTGCGGGGTGGCCTTCGCTCGGGTCGGGGG
>JACXUS010000441.1 GCA_014763785.1 Sphingomonadales bacterium
GACGTGGGGCGGCAGGCACCTTGATCCGGCCAACCGGAGACACGCATGCCGCCTGCCCGCCATTCCCCAGAAGTTCAAGACTCTCAAGGACATATCAATGAGCTGGATGGGGTTCGGGCCTTCTCGATCCTGGCGGTCATGGCCGGGCATCTGCTGCCGCTGGGGCCCTCGACGCTGCAATTGAACCAGACCAGCGCGGTGATGGGCATGAGCCTGTTTTTCGGGCTGTCGGGGTTCCTGATCACCTATTTCCTGTGGAAACGCCCCGATGTTCCGGCCTTCCTGATCCGCCGTTTCGCGCGGATCGTGCCGCTCGCCTACCTTTACGGCGCGATCGTGGCGCTTGTGGTGTTCTGGCGGCCCGATACCTTCGCGGCCATCGTGACCTTCACGCTGAACTATACCGACCCGCAGATCTTCAAGGGGGTCTCGCACCTCTGGTCGATCTGCGTCGAGATGCACTTCTACCTGACGATCGCGGCGGCGGTGGCGCTGTTTGGGCGGCGCGGCTTCTGGATCGTGCCGATTGCCGCGGTGATCGTCACCGGGCTGCGGGTCGAGGCCGGGGCCTATGTCAACATCCGCACCCATCTGCGCGTTGACGAGATCCTGTCGGGCGCGCTGCTTGGGCTCTACTGGGTCAACCGGGACCGAATCGGCCGCCCGGCGCTCGAGGCCGCCCTGCGCCGCGGTCTGCCGCTGGTGGCGCTCCTGTGGGCGGCCAGTGCCCATCCGATGGGCGGGGCGCTGAATTTCGCGCGGCCCTATCTGGCCATGCTGCTGATCGGCGGCATCCTGTTCCTGCCGATGAACGGCTTCAAGCGCCTCCTGCAGACCCACCCGCTGGCCTATATCGCGAAGATTTCCTATGCGCTCTATATCTGGCACCCGTTCACGGCGCTTGGCTTCATGAACTCTGGCTCGAATGTCACGCGCTATCTGCTCAAGCGCCCGCTGTCCTTCGCGGCGACCTTCCTGCTCGCGCATCTGAGCACGCAGACGCTCGAGCGCTATTTCATCGGCCTGGGCAAACGCCTGACCGGGCGCCGCCGCGCCTGAGGCCGCGCCGGGCGGCCGAAATGCGAAAGGCGCGGGACCTGCCCGCGCCGCTCACATGCTCACCCGTGACCGGGATCAGCCCTCGTCGTCGCCCGTGCTGACGTCGGCGATCTCGTCGAGCGAGACATTATCGTCCTCGTCATCTTCCAGCAGGTCGTCGTCGATATCGACATCGCTGCCGTCATCTTCCAGATCGTCGTCGGGCAGATCGTCCACATCCAGATCGCGCTCGCGCGGCGCGACCTTGTCGGCCACCAGAACACGGCCGCGGCCAGCCGTCAGGCTTTCCAGCGAGAAGCTGTTGGCGCAGACCGGGCAGGTCATCGGGTCTTGGGCAAGATCATAGAACCGGCTCGCGCAATGCGGGCAGAGGCGCTTGACGCCCCATTCCTCTTTCGGCATGGAATTCTCCTGGCATCGCTCTTTAGCAGAGAGTCGCAGCCGATTGCCACAAGCGGCCCGGGGTGTCAAAGCCTTTCGTGCCGAAATTCGCGGTTCCGGCCGCGGTTCGCCGGGCCGTCGTGGGCTTGACCCGCCGCCAGCCGCACCGCACCGCCCGCCCCGCCCTGTCAAAGGAC
>JACXUS010000139.1 GCA_014763785.1 Sphingomonadales bacterium
GGCGGTGCGCCCGGGCCCGCCCGATCGCCGCGCACCTGCCCCGCCGGGGCCTCAGCGCTGCGCGGTGCGCCAGTTCGGGTTGATCCACGGCTCGGCATTCTCGGCCGCCAGCCTGCGCCCGAGGATATGATCCGCCACCTTCTCGCCCGTCATGATCGAGGGCCCGTTCAGGTTGCCATTCGTGACCCGCGGGAAGATCGAGCTGTCGGCCACCCGCAGCCCCTCGACCCCGATCACCCGGCCCTCGGGGTCCACGACCGCCCCCGGATCATCTGCGCGCCCCATCCGGGCGGTGCCGCAGGGGTGATAGGCGCTTTCGGCGTGATCGCGGATGAAGGCGTCGATCTCGTCGTCGGTCTGCACCGCGGCGCCGGGCTGGATCTCGTGTTTCACATGGGCGGCCATCGGGGCCTGGGCGAAGATCTCGCGCGTCAGACGGATCACCTTGCGGAATTCGACCCAGTCGTCGGGGTGGCTCATGTAATTGAAACGGATCACCGGCGCCTGCCGCGGGTCACCGCTGCGCAGCGTCACCGCGCCGCGCGATTTCGAGCGCATCGGCCCGGTATGGACCTGAAAGCCATGCCCCTCGGCGGCCGCGCGGCCATCATAGCGCACCGCGATCGGCAGGAAGTGATACTGGATATCGGGGTATTCGATGCCAGCATCCGAACGGATGAAGCCGCAGGCCTCGAACTGGTTCGAGGCGCCCAGACCGCGGCGGGTGAACAGCCACTGCGCCCCGATCAGCGCCTTGCCCCAAAGGTTCCAGTATTTGTAAAGCGTATCAGAGTGTTGCGCGGCGAACTGCATGTAGATTTCAAGGTGATCCTGCAGGTTCGCGCCCACCCCCGGACGATCCGCAACCACCGCGATGCCATGCTCGGCCAGATGCGCGGCGGGGCCAATGCCCGACAGCATCAAAAGCTTCGGCGTGTTGATCGAGCTTGCCGCCAGCACCACCTCGGCCCGCGCCCGGATCACCTCGATCTGGCCGCCGCGCTCGATCTCGACGCCGGTCGCGCGCCCGTTCACGATCTCAACTTTGCGCGCGAAGCCCTTGACGATGCTCAGATTTCCACCCTTGAGCGCGGGCCGCAGATAGGCGTTCGCCGCCGACCAGCGCCGCCCCTTCCAGATCGTCGCCTCCATCGGGCCGAAACCCTCCTGCTGGCGCCCGTTGTAATCGGCGGTCACCGGATAGCCCGCCGCGCGCCCCGCCTCGATGAAGGCCTGAAACAGCGGATTGCGCCGCGGCCCGCGGGTCACATGCAAGGGCCCCGAGGTCCCGCGCCAGTCCGGGTCGCCCCCATCCGCGCCGCCGTGCCAGCTCTCCATCCGCTTGAAATAGGGCAGCACATCGGCATAGCCCCAGCCGGTCGCGCCCTGCTCGGCCCAATGGTCGAAATCGCAGGCATGCCCGCGCACATAGACCATGCCGTTGATGCTCGACGAGCCGCCAATCACCTTGCCGCGCGGGGTGACCAGCCGCCGCCCGCCCAGCCCCGGCTCGGGCTCGGTGCCAAAGCCCCAGTCATAAAGCCCCATGTTCATCGGATAGCTGAGCGCCGCGGGCATCTGGATGAAGGGCCCGGCATCCGTTCCGCCATGCTCGATCACGATGACGCGCTTGCCCGCCTCGGCCAGCCGATAGGCCAGAGCCGACCCGCCCGAGCCCGCACCGATCACCACATAATCCGCTTCCATCGCGACCATGCCCTTCATCTTGCCAAAAATATCCCGGGGGTCCGGGGGCTGGCCCCCGGCCTTCCCCCCTGCCGCGCTCTCAATAGGGGCTGTCGACCGGCCCCATGCCGACATAGACCGCCTTGAGCTGGGTATAATGCTCAACCGCCGCGCGGGAATTTTCCCGCCCGAGCCCCGAGGCCTTGACCGCGCCAAAGGGCATCTCGACCGGCGTCAGGTTATAGGCGTTGATCCATGTGGTCCCCGCCTGCAACTGCGCCACGACCCGGTGCCCGCGTGCCAGATCGCCGGTGAACACCCCCGCCGCCAGACCGAAATCGGTGCCATTGGCGCGCGCGATCACCTCGGATTCGGTCTCGAACTCCAGCACTGCCATCACCGGCCCGAAGACCTCCTCGCGCGCCAGCGTCATGGCGTCGGTCACATCGGCAAAGACGGTGGGCTGCACGAACAAGGGCCCCGCATTGCCCGCGGCCCCGCCGCAGACCAGCCGCGCGCCCTCGGCCTTAGCCCGCGCGATATAGCCCATCACCTTCTCATGCTGGGCGGCACTGATGAGCGGTCCGAATTGCGTCGCCTCATCGAGCGGATCGCCCGCAATGATTCGCCCGGTGCGCTCGGCCAGTTTCGCCAGAAACGCCTCTTTGACCGGCTTTTCCACGAAGACCCGCGTCCCGTTCGAGCAGATCTGCCCCGAGGAATAGAAATTCCCCAACATCGCCGCTCCGACCGCACTGTCCAGATCGGCATCGGCAAAGACGATCAGCGGCGACTTGCCGCCCAGCTCCATCGTCACATGCTTCATCCCCGCCGCCGCCGCCTGATAGACCCGCGCGCCGGTCGGCACCGAACCGGTGAGCGAGACCTTGGCAATCCGCGGATCGGTGGCCAGCGCCGCGCCCACCGGCCCGCGCCCCTGCACGACGTTAAACAGCCCCGCCGGCGCCCCCGCCTCGATCAGGATCGCGGCCAGTTGCAGCGCGCCAAGCGGCGTCATCTCGGAGGGTTTGAACACCATCGCATTGCCGGTCGAAAGCGCGGGCGCCGCCTTCCAGCAGGCGATCTGGCTGGGATAGTTCCACGCGCCGATCCCCGCGCAAACACCCAGCGGCTCGCGCAGCGTATAGGCGAAATCGCCGCCCAGCGGGATCGTCTCGCCGGTCAGCGTCGGCGCCAGACCCGCGAAATATTCGAGGCTGTCGGCTCCCGAGGGCCAGTCCGCCACCCGGGTTTCCTGCAAGGGCTTGCCGGTGTCGAGCGTCTCCAGCCGCGCCAGATCCTCGCCCCGGGCGCGAATCAGATCGGCGGCCCGGCGCAGCACGCGGGCGCGCTCGACGGGCTTGCGCGCCGCCCAGTCGGCTTGCGCCGCAACCGCGCCCGCAATCGCCGCCTCGATAACGCCGGGCGTCGCGCAATGAAGCCGCGCGATCACCTCTTGGGTGGCCGGGTAAAGCACCTCGAGCGCCTCGCCCGCAGTGTCCTCCATCCAGTCGCCATTGACGAAATGGCTGGCCTTCGGCTGTGCAATCATGGCTGCCCCTCCAGTTCCCGATCCAGATATTCCATAACAATTTTAAGGGCATAGGCCCGGTCCGGGGCGCCATCCGCCAGCGCCGCGCGGATATAGACCCCGTCGATCAGCGCCCCCAGGCCGCGCGCCACCGCCTCGGCACGCGGCCCGACCAGCGCGCGCAGCTCATGGCGCAGGTTCGAGCGCAACCGCCGCTGATAGACCCGCAAGAGCCGCCGCGCCTCGGGCTGGGTCTGCGCCAGAACGTAGAAAGTCAGCCAGGCCGAGATCACCTCGCGCCGGAAGCTGCCGGGTGCGAAATTGCCCGCAACGATCGCGCGCAGCCGCCCCGCAGGGCCCTGCGCCGCCGCCAGCGCGCCGCGCACCTCGGCGCCATAAAGCGTCAGGATATGGCGCATCGCGGCCAGAAAGATCTGCTCCTTGGAGCCGAAATAGTGATGCGCCAAGGCCGAGGACATGCCCGCACGCCGCGCGATCTGCGCGACCGTCACCTCGAGGCTGCCCGCCTCGCCCACCGTCTCGATCGTGGCTTTCACCAGCGCCGCCCGTCGAATAGGCTCGGCCCCAAGCTTCGGCATGCTTTTCGGTCCTTTCGCAAAAAAGGTCTTGCTTTCTGGAGCTACAGGCAAGTTTATTGACTCGTCAATCAACAAAAAGCCTGACTCGAAATTTGGGCGATCCAACGGGAGATGAAAGATGACAATCCGTTCCATGCTTCTGGCCGGGGCCGCGAGCCTCGTGCTTGCGCAGGCGGCCTTTGCCGAAGGGTGCGACAAGGTGACCTTCTCGGATGTCGGCTGGACCGATATCACCGCGACGACCGCGGTCGCGACGACGGTTCTGGGCGCGCTGGGCTATGAGACCGATATCAAGGTGCTCTCGGTGCCGGTGACCTATTCGGCGCTGGCCTCGGGCGATATCGACGTGTTTCTGGGCAACTGGATGCCGACGATGGAGGCCGATATCGCCCCCTATCGCGCGGCGGGCACCGTGGAAACCGTGCGCACCAACCTGACGGGCGCGAAATACACGCTGGCGACCAATGCCGCGGGCGCAGCCCTCGGGATCAAGGATTTCGCCGATATCGCGACGCATATCGACGCGCTCGACGG
The DNA here is from genome assembly GCA_014763785.1 of Sphingomonadales bacterium. GTDB lineage: Bacteria > Pseudomonadota > Alphaproteobacteria > Rhodobacterales > Rhodobacteraceae > Rhodobacter. Next base: position 4,351 of record JACXUS010000139.1, read on the forward strand.
CAAGATCTACGGGATCGAGCCGGGCAATGACGGCAACCGGCTGATCATGGACATGGTCGATGGCAACACCTTCGGGCTGCAGGGCTTCGAAGTGGTCGAAAGCAGCGAACAGGGGATGCTGGCGCAGGTCGCGCGGGCCGACAAGGCAGGCGAGCCGATCGTCTTCCTCGGCTGGGAGCCGCATCCGATGAACGCCAATTTCCAGCTGACCTATCTGGCGGGCGGCGATGACGTGTTCGGCCCGAACTTCGGCGGCGCCGAGGTCGCGACCAACGTGCGCAAGGGCTATGTCGCCGAGTGCCCGAATACCGGCAAGCTGCTGGAAAATCTGGAATTCACGCTGGCCATGGAAAACGAGATCATGGGCGCGATCCTGAACGATGGCGCCGAACCGGGCGCCGCGGCCAAGGCGTGGCTCGCCGCGCATCCCGAGGTGCTCGGCCCCTGGCTTGCGGGCGTGACCACCAAGGACGGTGGCGATGCCATGGCCGCCGTGACCGCTGCCCTGAACTAAGCGCCGCGCCGGGGTCGTCAGACCCCGGCCTCCGCGCTCTGGATATTCCGCACGCGCCTAAGGGAGAGTTCGCGCGATGGATTGGCTTGTTGCCCATAAACTACCCGTCGGCGCTGCGGCGCAGGCTGTCGTGCGCTGGTTGCAAGACCATGCGCAGGGGCTGTTCGACCTGCTGGCCGAGGCGCTGACATGGCTCACCGATGGCATTGCCGCGGCGCTGTCGCTGGCTGGCCCGCTCTGGCTGAGCGTGATCTTCGTGGCCCTGACCTGGGCGCTGCAGCGCAGCTGGGGCAAGTGCCTCGCCGTGGCGCTGGGGATGCTGTTCATCGTCAATCAGGGCTATTGGAAGGTCACCACCGACACGCTGACGCTGATCCTTGTGTCGTGCATCGTCTGCATGGGCGTCGGCGTGCCGATCGGCATTCTCGCGGCGCGGCGCAAATGGGTCTATATGGTGCTCGAACCCGTGCTCGACATGATGCAGACGCTGCCGACCTTCGTCTATCTGATCCCGGCGGTCATCTTCTTCGGGCTGGGCCTGGTGCCCGGGCTGATCGCCACGGTGATCTTTGCCATTCCCGCGCCGATCCGGCTGACCTATCTGGGGATTTCCTCGACCCCCGAGGCGCTGACCGAGGCGGCGGTCTCGTTCGGTGCCACGCCGATGCAGCGGCTGGTCAAGGTCGAGCTGCCCTCGGCCTTTCCGCAGATCATGGTGGGGCTCAACCAGACGATCATGCTGTCGCTCTCGATGGTGGTGATCGCGACGCTGGTGGGCGCGGGCGGCCTTGGCCAGCCGGTGCTGAACGGGCTCAACCGGATGAAACCCGATCTGGGCTTTGAATCGGGCTTTGTCATCGTGGCGCTGGCGACGGTGCTGCGGCTGATGCTGGAGGTGCGCAAGAAATGAGCCGGATCGCGGTTGACTTCGACAATGTCTCGATCGTCTTCGGCGATCACCCGGACCGCGCCCTGCCGCTGATGGATCAGGGCCTCTCGCGGGCCGAGATCAGCACGCGCACGGGCCAGGTGCTGGGCGTGCATGATTGCAGCCTGCAGGTGGCCGAGGGCGAGATCCTCGTGCTGATGGGGCTGTCGGGCTCGGGCAAATCGACGCTCTTGCGGGCGGTGAACGGGCTCAACCCGGTGGTGCGCGGCGCGGTGCGGGTCGATACCGGGGCGGGCCCCGTGGATGTGACCCATGCCGACCGCGCGACGCTGCTGAATGTGCGGCGCCGCTCGATTGCGATGGTGTTTCAACAGTTTGGCCTCTTGCCCTGGCGCACGGTGCGCGAGAATATCGGCCTCGGGCTCGAACTGTCGGGCCTGCCCAAGGCCGAGCGGCGCGCCCGTGTCGAGGCGCAGCTGGAGCTGGTGGGCCTTGCGCAATGGGCCGACCGGCGGGTGGGCGAGCTCTCGGGCGGCATGCAGCAACGCGTGGGGCTGGCGCGCGCCTTCGCGACCGAGGCGCCGATCCTGCTGATGGACGAGCCGTTTTCCGCGCTCGATCCGCTCATTCGCGCCAAGCTGCAAGATGAGCTGCTGGAGCTGCAGGCGAAGCTGAAACGCACGATCATCTTCGTCAGCCACGATCTGGACGAGGCCTTCAAGATCGGCAACCGGATCGCGCTGATGGAGGGCGGGCGGCTGGTGCAGCTGGGCACCGCGCGTGAGATCATCGCCAATCCGGTCGATGACTATGTGGCCGATTTCGTGGCCCATATGAACCCGCTCGGCGTGCTCACCGCCGAAGACCTCGCCGACCCGCCCGGCACGCCCATAGGCGCCGCCACCGGTGCGCCGATGCCCGCCGACGCCCCGGTGCGCGAGGTGATGGAGCGGCTGCGTCACGAGGCGGCCGTTCCGCTCAGCGATGGCCGCGTCGTGACCCGCGAAGGCGTGATCACGCGACTCATCGACCCGCAGGGCAGCGCGAGCGTGAACTGAGGGACGCTTCGCGGAGGATATTTTGACCAAGTCGAAGACAAGGCACGCGCCCCCCTTCGACTTGGATCAAATATCCCCGCCGGAGGCATCCTCGCTTTGCCAGAAGAGCGCCCGTCTCAGATCTTGGAGGCCGGGGCCGGCGGCGTGACGCGGCGCTTGAGCTGCGCCTCGCGCCAGGTCATGTAGCTCACGGACGCAATGATGATCGCGCCGCCGAGAATGACGTAAGGGTCCGGTTTCTCGTCGAAAATCGTCCAGCCCGCGATCGCAGCCCAGACCAACTGCAAAAAGATCACCGGCTGCGTCACCGTCACCGGAGCGGCGGCGAAAGCGCGGGTCATGCAGTAATGCCCGCCCGTCGCAAAGACCGCCACCGCACCGAGCCAGAGGGTTTCCGACAGCGAGATCGGCTGCCATTGCCAGATCGCGACCGGCGCAAGCGCCACCGTCACCACCAGCGTCATCATCGCCACCACCGTGCCCGCGGGCACGTAATCGGTAAGCCTCTTCGCCGCGAGATAGGCGCCGCCGAAAAACAGCGCCGCGCCGAGCTGGGCGACATGGCCGGGCTCGATCGCGCGCATCCCGGGCCGCAGGATGATGAG
>JACXUS010000014.1 GCA_014763785.1 Sphingomonadales bacterium
CCCCTGCAGCCCGCCGCCGCAGCCCGCCGCCGCAGGTCCGGCTGACGAAACGGCGTGGCCCCGACCCCCGTCGCCGCGGGGCAAACCCCTTGACGACCCACCGACCAAGGCCACGGACCACGCCGCCCGCTACGCGAAATACTCGTTACACAACGATTGAGACAAAGGACCTTATCGCAAGGCCGACCCGGTCGTGGGGGCACCGCGATACTCGCAACAAGGTTAAAATGCGTCCGCGGCGGCCAGTCTGTAAATTCGCATGCTTACCTAGGCAAAGCTGCCTATATCCAAAAGAACAGGCGCAAATCCCTCGCCTCGGCGCCCCGCGGCTTGCTAGAAGGGGGGAACCCCGGACCCGCAGGAGATGCGATGCACAAATCCCTTGGCGCCCTGCTGGCAATCGGTCTGGCCGGCCTGCAGTTTCTGGCGGTTCTGGTGGTGGTCTCGTCGTCCTATGTGACCTCGGAACGGGCGCTGATCCAGCATGCGCGCAACCTGCTGCGCGATGTGGGCATCAATACGATCGAACATTCCAAGGGCTTCCTCAGCCCCGCCGAGGGCGCCGCCGAGCTGGCCGCGCGGCTGGCACAGAACCGCGTCATTGCCAGCGATGACCCGATGGCGCTGGAGCAACTGCTGTTCCAGCAATTGCAGATCGCGCCGCAATTCGCCGGGATCTATTACGGGACCGAGGATGGCGGCTTCGTCTATGTGATGCGCAGCCCCGGCGCGGCGGGCCCGTTCCGCTCGAAGATCATCACCGTCTCGCCCGAGGGCGCGCGGCATGTCGAATTCATCTGGCGCGACGACGATTTCCAGCAGGTCGCCCACAAGGTCGATCCCGACGACACCTTCGACCCGCGCAAGCGCCCCTGGTACAACAGGGCGCGCCAGTCGCGCGCGACGATCTGGACCGATCCCTATATCTTCTTTTCCTCGCAGCAACCCGGGATCACGCTGGCCGCCCCGGTGATCCGCGACACTGGCGCGATCCATGGCGTTGTCGGCGTCGATATCGAGATCAGCATGATCTCGCATTTCCTGTCGCGGCTGAACATCGGCGAACATGGCCGCGCGCTGATCATCCACCGCAACGGCGATGTGATCGCGCACCCGGACCTGGAGATGATCAAGACCCGCAGCGACGACGGCACGCTGCGCTTCGTCAACATCACCGAATTCGAGGATCCGATCGCGCGCGCCGCCTTCGCCCCCCTGCTGCAGGATGGCGAGATCCGCGTGAGCAGCGAGACCGCCTCGCAATTCACCTATCAAGGCGCGAGCTATGTCTCGACCGTGATGCCGATCATCAGCGACAAGCTGCCCTGGACCATCGCGGTCTATGCGCCGGAAAACGACTTCACCGCGGTGATCAAGCAAAACCGGACAACGAATATCTGGATCGCGGCGGCGGTGGCGGCGATCACCGGCCTCGTGGGACTGGCGCTGGCGCATTACATCCACAAGCCGGTGCGCGCCTTTGCGGTGCGCTCGGCGCTGATTTCGCAGGGGGAAATCGACCCGAACGAGCCGCTGCCCAACACCTATCGCGAGCTGGAGCGCGCCAATGAAACGCTGGTGCAGGAAATCGCAGCGCGGCGCGAACAGGCCGCCCAGATCGAGCGGCTCAACCGCGACCTGAGCCATCTGGCGCGCGGCCATACGATGGGGCAGATGGCCGCGGGCCTTGCGCATGAGATCAATCAGCCGCTGACCGCGATCGCGCAGAATGCCGATACCGCGCTGTTCCTGCTCGCGCAGAACCCGGAAAAACTGGGCGAGCTGCCCGAGATCCTGAACGAGATTGAACGCCAATCCCTGCGCGCGGGCGACATCATCCGCGCCCTGCGCGGCTTCATCCGCAAGGACGACGACCGCCGCGCGCCGTTCGATTTCGTGGCGCTGGTCGCTCAGACGCTGCATCTGGTGCAGCCGCAGGCGACCGAGGCCTCCGTGGAAATCGCCACCGACCTGCCCGCCAGCCTGCCCCCGGCCGAGGGCAACCGCATCCAGATCGCGCAGGTCCTCGTCAACCTGCTGCGCAATGCGATCGAGGCGGTCGCAACCCAGACCGACCCCGCGCGCCCGCGCCGGGTGATCCTGAGCGCGCGCCCGCAAGCGGATCTGCTGCGCGTCACCGTCACCGATACCGGCCCCGGCATTCGGCCCGGCCTGAACCTGTTTGCCCAGTTCGAGACGACCAAGCCCGACGGGATGGGGCTGGGCCTGTCGATCTGCCGCGCCATCGTCGAGGGCAGCGGCGGCGCACTTTGGGAAGACGGCGAAGAGGGTCAGGGGGCGCGCTTCCACTTCACCTTGCCGCTGCGTCGTCCCGCAAAACCCGCAGGACCAGTTGCGCCGGTCCGGGCTGACGCCCTAGAATGATTGCAGTTCAGTAACGAGTAGCAGCAATCAAGGAGCCGCGGCCGATATGCCCCAGCCCTCTGTTTCCCTGACCGTCTTCGTCATCGACGATGATGCCGATATCCGAAGCGCGCTGGCGCGTGCGCTCGGCACCCGCGGGTATTCGGTCGAGGTCCATGCCTCGGCGCAGAGCTTCCTCAAGGCCTATGATCCGGGGCGTCCCGGCTGTCTGGTGCTGGATTACGGGCTGCCCGGGATGAACGGGCTTGAGCTGCAACGCCATCTGAATGCCGAGGGGCTGACGATCCCGGTGATTTTCGTGACCGGCCATGGCGGCGTGCCGGAATCGGTGGCCGCGATCAAGGGCGGCGCGATCGACTTCCTCGAGAAGCCCTTTCGTCAGGCCGATCTGATCGAGCGCATCGAAAGCGCCTTCGAGATCGCCCGGACCCAGCTTGCCGAGGCCGAGCAGAGCCGCCGCCAGCAGGAACGCTTCGGGCGGCTGACCGCGCGCGAAATGGAAATCGTCGAGCATATCCTGAACAATCCGGCCGCGGCCTCCAGCAAGGAAATCGCGCTGGTTCTGGGCATCAGCCCGCGCACCGTCGATCACCACCGCGCGCGGATTCTGGAAAAACTCGACGTGCGCTCGATCGCCGAACTGATCGCGCTGGCGCGGGATTAAGGCGCCGGATCCGCCCCGAGCGCGGCCAGATCGACGCCTGCGCCCGGGTCGATGCGATCCAGCCAGTCGCGAATGGCAGACAGCGCCGCGGGTTCGTCGAGAAACGGAATATGGCCCCGGTCGGGCACATCGGCAAAAATCATGTCCGGCCGGCGCGCGCGCATCTCGGCGGCGGTCGCAGCGCTCAGCACATCGGAATTCGCGCCGCGGATCAGGGCCAGCGGCAGGCCGGTGCAGGCCTCGAACAGCGGCCCGGCATCGCCCGCAGGCTGCGCCATCGCCGCATCGAAGGCCTGCCGCAACGCCGGATCATAGCTCAGCCCGACGCGCCCGTCGTGCTGCACATAATGGCGCACGGTCTCTTCCTGCCAGCGCATCGGCGAGACATGCGCAAAGCCCGGCATCTGCGCGCCCATCCGGTCGGCGATCTCGGCGAGCGTGGGCACGCTCGGCGCCACACCAACATAGCTGCCGATCCGCTCCAGCCCCGCGCGCTCCAGCACGGGGCCCACATCATTCAGACAGACCCCCGCCAGCCGCGGATGCGCCAGCGCCGCCAGCACCATCGCGATCAACCCGCCCCGCGACGAGCCGATGATCGCCGCGCGCCCCACCCCCAGATGATCGAGCAACGCCAGCGCATCGCGCGCCTCCTGCGGGACGGTGTAGCTGTCCGCGCCGGTCCAGTCCGACCCGCCCCGGCCGCGGCTATCGAGCCGGATCAGCCGCACCCCCCGCAGATGCCGTGCGAGATAGTCGAAATCGCGCCCGTCGCGCGTCAACCCCGCCAGCGCGAGCAGCGGCAGCCCCTCGCCCTGATCCCGATAGGCCAGTTCGGCCCCGTCCTCGGCGCGAAATTTCTGCATCCTCTTCCCCTGCAGCTGTGCGGGCGCGAGCTTAGCGCCCCCGGCCCCGGCGGCAACCGCAAATCGGCCGGGATCAGGGCGCCAGCTGCATCTCGGGGACCTGCGCCGGCACGATCAGCGCGGCCCCGGTCGCGGCAAGGATCGTCTCGAGGCTGACACCCGGCGCGCGCTCGCGCAGCTCAAGCCCCGCTTCGGTCGGCGCGATCACCGCCAGATCGGTCACCACCAGATCGACGCGGCGCAGCGAGGTCAGCGGCAGCGTGCAGTCGCGCACGATCTTCGATTGCCCCTTGGCCGCGTGCTGCATCGCCACGACCACCCGCGCGGCCCCGGTCACCAGATCCATCGCCCCGCCCATGCCCGGCACCATCTTGCCCGGCACCTTCCAGTTCGCCAGCTGCCCCGCCTGATTGACCTGCAACCCGCCCAGAACGGTCATGTCGAGATGCCCGCCGCGGATCAGCCCGAAGCTCATCGCGCTGTCGATCGAGGCCGCGCCCGGCACCGCCGAGACAAAACCACCCCCGGCATCGGTCAGATGCGGGTCCTGCATCCCCTCGGGCGGGCGGGCGCCAAGGCCGATCACCCCGTTTTCCGCCTGAAAGAACACCCCCAGGCTGGCAGGCACGAAATTCGCCACCATCGAGGGCAGCCCGATCCCCAGATTGACCAGCATGCCCGCGCGAATTTCGCAGGCGACCCGGCGCGCGATCAGTTCCTTGGCGTCCATCGTCCCCTCCTCAGATTTCGCGCACGATCAGATGATCGACCAGAACGCCCGGCGTCTTGACCAGATCGGGCGGGATCACGCCCACCGGCACGATCGCCTCGGGCTCGGCGATCACGGTCGCACCCGCCAACGCGATGATCGGGTTGAAGTTATGCGCCGTCAGCAGATAGGCGAGGTTGCCGACATAATCGGCCTGCCAGGCGCCGATCAGCGCGAAATCCGCACGCAGCGGCGTTTCCACCAGAAACCGCTTGCCCTCGACCTCGACCACCTGCTTGCCCTCTTCGACCTCGGTGCCAAGGCCGGTGGGGGTCAGCACACCGCCGAGCCCCATGCCGCCCGCGCGGATCCGCTCGATCAGCGTGCCCTGCGGCACCAGTTCGCAGTCGATCTCGCCCGCGATCATCTTGGCCTGGGTTTCCGGGTTCAGCCCGATATGCGAGGCGATCACCCGGCGCACCAGCCCCGCGGTGATCAGCTTGCCGATCCCGTGGCCGGGCATCGCCGTATCATTGGCAATCACCGTCAGATCGCGCACACCGCGCGCGACGATGGCGTCGATGATCCGCTCCGGCGTGCCGACCGCCATGAAGCCGCCGATCATCAGGCTTGCGCCGTCGGGGATCATCTCGGCCGCCGCGGCGGCTTTCAGGGCACCTTTCATTCGTCTCTCCCTCGGCGGCGGATCAAGGCGCCGCCCCCTGCCAGATTTGGGCCCGCCCGTCAGGGGCGGACCCGGATTCCTTTCGCGCCGAACGCCGCGGATCAGCTGTCGGCATCGGCCAGCGGCGCGGCATCGGCCGCCGGTTTGATGCGCGGCGCCCGGGTGGCGCGAGCGAGCGGCGCGGCGGCCTCGGCTTCGGCCAGCGGGTCCTCGGTCACATCGCCGGTGATCGGCGACAGCTCCAGCACCTCGCGGAAGCGCTGCAACAGGGCCAGCGTATGCGCCGCCATATCGTCGAGCGCGCCGGGCACATATTGCACCACCTGCGCGGCCAGCAGCCGCTCTTCGGGCGTGATCAGCAACAGCGGCAGGGTCTCGATCGCGCGCTCGGGTTCATAGGTCGCGATCAGCGTCTGTTCATGGATCAGCATCGCGCGCCGCTCCGCGCCAAGGCTGCGGAATGGTTCGTCCTGCGTCAGCACCCGGCTGGAGCGTTCCAGCCGGTCGCGCCGCACCGTGCCGCGGTTCTCCGCCAGCAGGATCAGCATGCGGATCACCGCCTCGGCGAAACCGCCACGCTCGATATTCATCAGCGCGCCGGCCACCTCGGGCAGGCCGCGCAGCTCATCCGTGGTCTTGAGCGTCCGGCGCGGTTCGTGGGTGCGGCCAAAGGCGCGGGCCCAAGGGCTGCCCCAGACCGAATGGAAGATCATCTCATAGGTCATGTCGCGCCAGTCGCGCATCAGATCGAGGGTCTGCTCGACCCCCTCGACCCACAGCGCCTCGGCCGCAAGGAAGGGATTCTCCGGCGCGGCGGGCACCCGGGTTTCGCGCAGCTTCTCGGCCGCAGCGGCAAGCGGCGCCGTTGCCGGGTTGCGGCTGGACATCAGCGCGCGGCTCATCCGCTGAGGATGCAGCGCCCGGGTCAGTTCGGCGCCGGTGGGCGTGACCATCGCCTTGACCATCGGCCGCAGCACCGCGTCATAAACCTGCGCCTGCACCTCGGAGGCGCGGGCCACGGCGGCGAAGGGCCGCTCGTCCTCGGTGCCATCATCGAGCGCGCGGATATCGTCAAGGCTGCGCTCGACAAAGCCCACGGTGAAATGCTTGTGGCCGTTCTTTTCGGTGATGTCCTCGATGCGCATCTCGTAAAGACCGGGCGCCAGCGCCTCGATCGTCTTCAGCGTCGAGGTCACCTCGGCATGTTCCTTGCGGGCGATCTGGCTGGAGACGAAAATCCCCAGATGGCCGACCTGATCATGGACCATATAGACGATGCGCTGGCCGCGGATGCGGATTTCCTGCACATCGGCATAGGTCTCGGCGATCCAGTTCAGCGCCTGTTGCGGCGGCGTGATATTGTCGCCGTGGCTGGCGAAGACGATGATCGGCGCGCGGATCGCCTTGAGATCGACCGGGCGGCCGGGCTCGATCCGGGCCTCGTTCTTGACCAGCCGGTTGCCGACGAAGAGCTGCTCGACGATCCAGCGGATCTCGGGCTCGGTCATCAGGAAATAGCCGCTCCACCAGCGCTCGAATTCCAGAAAGGCCGCGTCGCCCTTGTCGATGTCGCGCATCAGGTCGGTGTATTTGCGAAAGAGCGTCCGCCCGGGGTTCAGCAGTTCGAAGTTCGAGACCAGATGCGCCCCGTCGAAGATGCCGCCGCCCAGATCGGACAAGAGCATCGGGATCCATGTGCCGCCCAGCACCCCCGCATTGTAGCGCATCGGGTTTTCGCCGACCTTGCCCGCCCAGGGCGCGACCGGCGCGCCGTTGATCACGACAGGCCCGGTCAGGTCGGGGTTCGTTGCCGCCAGCAGGAGCGTCGCCCAGCCGCCCTGACAATTGCCGATCACGACGGGGCGCGAGGCCTCGGGGTGGCGGCGCATCACCTCGCGCACGAAGGCGGCCTCGGAGCGGGTGACATAGGACAGGAACTGCCCCGGCTCGGGCATCGAGCGGAAGGCCACGAAATAGACCGGATGCCCCTCGCGCAGCGCGACGCCCACCTGACTGTCGGATTTGAAGCCGCCGATGCCGGGGCCATGGCCCGCGCGCGGGTCGATCACCACATAGGGGCGGCGCTTGTCGTTCACGGTGACGCCCTCGGGCGGCAGGATGCGCAGCAGCATGTAATTCGAGGGGTGCGGCAGATCGCGCCCGTCCATCACCACCTCGTAGTCATAGATCAGCACCGGCGGGCAACCGGCCGCCTCGTGCTCCAGAAAGATATCCCCGCGCTTGCGCAGCGTATCGGCGGCCAGCACCGCGCGTTCGCCCGCATCGCGCAGATACTTGCCCCAGTCGGTGGCCAGGGTGCCCGCCGCCTGCGCCGCGCGCAGCGCCTCGATCAGCGCCTCGGCATTGTCGATCATCGCCTTGGCGCGGGCGGAATGGGTTTCATAGATTCGGCCGCCATGCGCGGCGGCGGCATTGGCAAGGATGCGGCCGGTTTCCGCGCCCGCATCCAGTTCTGCGCGGGACTGTTCCATGGTGCGCTCGACCGCGTCGATGGCATCCCCTTCGGGGCGGGGCATATGCGCGGAATTGGCAGGATCGAACAGGTCGAAGACGTTCACCATGACAGGCCTCCTCAGGCGGTGATCGAATACCCGCCGTCGATGTCATAGACACCGCCGGTCAGGTTGCGGGCCTCCGGCGCGGCGAGGAAGGCGGCCATCGCCCCCACATCCTCGATCGTCGAAAGCTGGTGCGTCGGCGCGCGATCCGCGGCCGTCGCCATCATCTCGTCGAAATGGCCGATGCCGCTGGCGGCCCGGGTCGCCAGCGGCCCGGGCGAGAGCGCATGCACGCGGATCCCCTTCTCGCCCAGTTCCGCCGCGGCATAGCGCACGGTGCTTTCCAGCGCGGCCTTGACCGGGCCCATGATGTTGTAATGCCGCACGACGCGGGTCGAGCCGAAGAAGCTGACCGACAGGCAGGTGCCGCCATCGGTCATCAGCGGCTCGGCCAGCTTGATCATCCGCAGGAAGGAATGCACCGAAATATCCATCGCCTGCCCGAAGCCCGCGGCCGAACTGTCGATCACGCGGCCGTGCAGGTCCTCTTTCGGGGCGAAGGCGATCGAATGCAGCAGGATATCGAGGCGGCCCCAGGTGTCGGTGATCTGCTCAAAGAACTCTTCCATCTGCCCGGGCGAGGTCACATCGAGCGGGCCCATGATGGTCGCCCCCAGTTCCTCGGCCAGCGGGCGGACATGCGGCTCGGCCTTGGCATTGAGCCAGGTCACGGCCAGTTCGGCGCCCTGATCGCGAAACGCGCGCGCACATCCCCAGGCAATCGAACTGCGGTTGGCGATGCCGACGACGAGCGCCTTTTTACCTTCAAGTGAGAACAAGATGGGCCTCCGGGTCCAGGGGTCTCGCGCCATTCTGAGCCGGTCGGGCGACAGTCTTGCGACAGTAAGGAGACGCTACCGCGACGCTTTGCTGCAACGCGGCATCGGTCCGTTCTGTCAGCGACGGCCCCGACGGAATGTCAGGCGGGAGCGGTTGCGGTTGCTTCGACCTCGACCCTGAATTCGGGGCGGGTGAATCCCGACACGATGACCAGGGTCGAAGCGGGTTTCACGGGAACACCGCTGAGCCAGGCATCGCGCACCGCCATATAGGGGGCGAAATCCGCGCGCTCGGTCACATAGGCGTTCAGACGGATGACATGTTCGGGTCCAAGCCCCGCCGCGGCGAGAATCGCCTCGATATTGGCGAAGCATTGCCGGGCCTGCCCCGCCACATCGGGCGCGCAGCTGCCATCCGGGGCCAGTCCCAGCTGTCCCGAGGTCACGACGACCCGCGTCACAGGCCCCGAATCGACCCCATGCGAATAGGCCCCGAAGGGGGGCGCGATCGTGGGCGGGGTCAGGGCTGTGGGCATGATCGTCCTCGGAGCAGCGGGAATCGGCCCCTTTATTATGCCGCATCGCAGCATGACCGGGTTAAGAACTCGCTACGACCCGGCATCTGCGCACGAAAACCCGCAAGATCGCCCGAAATTTGACCAGACAGCCGGAAAATCCGCCACTGCTTTGGGCAGCGGCGGCCTGTCCCCTCAATTGCACCACGCGCCCCATCGCCGCGGCCCGGCGCCGCACTAGGCTCGGCCCATGTTCAGTCTGGAGGTTCGGATGACCCTGTCGCGCGCTCTTGCCACGCTCTCTGTTGCTGCCACCCTGCCCCATGCCGCGCTTGCGGCCGATCTGACGCCGGTCAGCTTCGGCACCAACTGGGTGCCGCAGGCCGAACATGGCGGCTATTATCAGGCGCTGGCCAATGGCTATTACGCCGACTGCGGTCTGGCGGTAGAGATCGTCCCGGGCGGCCCGCAGGTCAACAACGGCGCCATGCTGATGGCGGGCAAGATCGACTTCTACATGGCGGGCAACCTGCTTGGCCCCTTCAACGCCATCGCCGAGGGCATCCCGGTCAAGATCGTCGCGGCGCATTTCCAGAAGGAACCGCAGATCATCATGACCCATCCGGGCAAGGTGAAAAGCTTCGAGGAGCTGAAGACCCTCGACAAGCTCTTCTTGGGCGATGACGGGTTCCAGAGCTATTACCAGTGGATGATCACCAGCTTCGGCTTCACCCCCGAGGCGCGCGTGCCCTATACCTTCAACCCCGCCCCGTTCATCGCCGACGAAAATTCCGGGCAACAGGGCTATATCACCTCGGAGCCCTTCGCGGTCGAGAAAGAGGGCGGCTTCAAGCCCGATATCTGGGTGCTCGCCGATGCCGGTTTCTCGACCTATGCGACGCTGGTACAGACCATGGCCGAAACCGTCGAGACCAAGCCCGAGGTGGTGAAATGCTTCGTCGAGGCCTCGAACAAGGGCTGGGCGAGCTATCTTTACGGCGATCCGGCGCCCGCGAATGCGCTGATCATGGCCGCAAACCCCGACATGCCCGCCGATCAGATCGCGTTTTCGCTGGCGACGATGAAAGAGTATGGGATCGTCGATAGCGGCACCGCTCTGGACCTGGGCATCGGCGCAATCGACCCGGCACAGGTCGAGGATTTCTATGCCAAGATGGTTGCGGCCGGGGTGGTGAAGGAGGGGCTCGATCTGGGCGCGGTCTATACCACCGAATTTTCCAACACCGGCATCGCATTGCAGGTGAAGAAAGACCTCGGGGTCAACTGAGCCGATGCGCCCCGCCTATCCCCTGCCGATCCCGCCGCTTGGGCGCCGCAAGCCGCTGTTGCAGCTTGCGGGCGTGGACAAGGTGTTCAACGGCACGGTGACCGCGCTGTCGGGGATGGATCTGCAGGTCGGGCAGGGGGATTTCATCTCTCTGCTCGGGCCCTCGGGCTGCGGCAAATCGACGGCGCTGCGGCTGATCGCGGGGCTGATGCGGCCCAGCGCGGGGTCGATCACATGGACGGGCGGGCAGGCCAAGGGCGATCTGGGGGTGGTGTTTCAGGAACCGACCCTGATGCCCTGGGCCACGGTCGCGCAGAACGTCTATCTGCCCTTCCGCCTGCAGGGCCTGCCCTATCCCGAGGTCGAGGACCGCATCGCCCGCGCGCTGGCGCTGGTCGGGCTGGAGCGGTTCCATGGTGCCTATCCGCGCCAGCTGTCGGGCGGCATGAAGATGCGCGTGTCGATTGCGCGGTCGATGGTGACCGAACCGCGGCTGATCCTGATGGATGAACCCTTCGCAGCCCTCGATGAGATCACCCGCCACAAGCTGAACAACGATCTGCTGGCGCTGCGCGAGAAGCTGCAATGCACGGTGATCTTCGTCACCCATTCGGTGTTCGAATCGGTCTATCTGTCCGACCGGATCGTGGTGATGGCCGCGCGGCCCGGGCGCGTCAGCGCCGAAGTGCAGGTCGAGGAACCCTATCCCCGATCCGAGGAATTCCGCACCTCGGCCCGCTATGGCGAGCTGTGCCAGATGACCTCGGAGGCGCTGCAGGTGGCGATGGCCGAGCATCAGGAGGCCGCCGAATGACCACCACCCCCGCCTCGAAACCCGCCACGGCGAAACCCGTTCTGGACGAGGAAGAGGCCCGCCTCGCCCGCGCCCGCCGCACCGAGCGGATCGGCAAATGGGCGATGCCCGCGCTGATGCTGGCGCTGGCACTGATCGCATGGGACCGGATCGTGGTCTGGAACGAGATCCCGAAATACATCCTGCCGCGGCCCGGTCTGGTCGTCGAAACCCTGATCGCCGATTTCGGCACGCTGGCCTCATCGGCGCTGGTCACGATGCAGATCACGCTGATGGCGCTGGCGGTCGCGGTGATCGGCGGCGTCGGGCTTGCGGTTTTCTTCGCGCAAAGCCGCTTCTTCGAGATGGCCTTCTATCCCTTCGCGGTGATCTTGCAGGTGACGCCCGTCGTTTCCATCGCGCCGCTCATTTTCATCTATGTCGACAACCGGCTGGTGGGCTTGCTGCTCTGTGCGTGGATCGTGGCGTTTTTCCCGATCCTGTCGAACACCACGCTGGGGCTGAATTCCACCGATCACAACCTGCGCGACCTCTATCGCATCTATGGCGCGACCCGCTGGCAACGGCTGCGCTATCTGCAGCTGCCGACCGCTTTGCCCTATTTCCTCGGCGGGCTGCGCATCGCGGGCGGCCTAAGCCTAATCGGTGCCGTGGTCGCGGAATATGTCGCGGGCACGGGTGGCATCGGCTCGGGCCTGGCCTTCCGCATCCTCGAGGCGGGATATCGGCTCAACATCGCGCGGATGTTCGCAGCCCTGCTTCTGATCGCGGCGCTTGGCGTCGTGATCTTCACGGCCACATCGCTTCTCAGCCACCTTCTGCTGCGCAAATGGCACGAGAGCGCGATCAAACGGGAGACTTGATGGATTTTTGCGTTCTGCCCAGCGGCGCAAAGACTTTGACCAACCTGCGTGTTCCGGCCTGCCTGATCGGCCAAAGCGGCGATCTGGCGCAGATCACCCTGCATCTGGATCAGGGGCGCATTACCGCCACGCCCCCCCCCGGCGCCCCGGTTCTGGACATGGGCGGCGCGATGGTCTTCCCCTGTTTTGCCGACATGCACACCCATCTGGACAAGGGCCATATCTGGCCGCGCGCCGCCAACCCGGACGGCACCTTCATGGGGGCGCTGCGCACCGTGGCGGCCGACCGGGTGGCGCGATGGTCAGCGGCGGATGTCGCCGCACGGATGGAGTTTTCCCTGCGCTGCGCCTATGCGCACGGGACGCGGGCGATCCGCACGCATCTGGACAGCCTTGCGCCGCAGGATGCGATTTCCTTCCCGGTTTTCGCCGAGATGCGCGAGAAATGGGCGGGCCGGATCGAGCTGCAGGGCGCGTGCCTTGTCGCGGCCGACAGCATTTCCGCCGATGGCGCCTTTGCCCGCACGGCAGAGATCGTGGCGGCGCATGGCGGGGTCTTGGGCGCTGTGACCTATCCGATCCCGGATCTGCGCGACCGGCTGATGACCTTCTTCGATCTGGCCGAGAAACATGATCTGGAGGTCGATTTCCACGTGGACGAGACGAATGACCCCGCCTCGGACACGCTGTGCGTCATCGCCGAGGTGGTGCTGGAGCGCGGCTTTGACCGCCCCGTCACGGTCGGGCATTGCTGCTCGATTTCCGTGATGCCCGAAGCCACGGCGGCCGCGATCATCGACAAGGTGGCGCGCGCGGGGCTGAATGTCGTCAGCCTGCCGATGTGCAACCTGTATCTGCAGGACCGCATGCCCGGCCGCACCCCGCGTTGGCGCGGCGTGACGATGGTGCATGAACTGGCCGCGGCGGGGGTGAATGTCAGCTTCGCCTCGGACAACACGCGCGATCCGTTCTATGCCTATGGCGACATGGACATGCTGGAGGTGATGCGCGAGGCGACGCGGATCTGTCACCTCGATCATACCCACGACGACTGGCCCCGCGCTTTCCTGACGAACCCCGCGCAGTCGATGGGCATTGTCGCCCCCAGCCTTGCCCCCGGCGCGCCCGCCGATCTGGTGATCACCCGCGCGCGCGGCTGGTCGGAACTGTTCGCCCGCCCGCAATCCGACCGCATCGTGATCCGCGCAGGCGAGGCGATTGACCGCACCCTGCCCGATTATTCCGAACTCGACCCCTTGATGGACTGAGCCATGACCCCGAACATCGCCGCCGCCAAAGCCGCCCTCGCCCATATCGAGATGGACGAAAGCCCCGTCACGATCCGCAACAAAAGCCGGGATTTCTTCTGGTATTCGCCGATCCTCAAGGCCCGCCTCGACCACCTCGAGGCCGATTTCGTGGTCAACCCGGCCAGCGAGGCCGAGGTGATCGAGATCCTGCGCACCTGTTACGCCCATGACGTGCCCGTCACCGTGCGCGGCGCGGGCACGGGCAACTATGGTCAGGCGATGCCCTTGGCGGGTGGCTGCCTGATCCATATGGCGCGGTTCAACAAGGTGCGCGAAATCCACCCCGGCCGGGTGATCGCCGAACCCGGCTGCATCATCACGGATCTGGACGCCGAATGCCGCGCGCATTCGGGGCAAGAGCTGCGGATGATGCCCTCGACCGCGGCCACCGCCACCATCGGCGGCTTCATCGCGGGCGGCTCGGGCGGAGTTGGCAGCTGCACCTGGGGCGCGCTGCGCGATCTGGGCAATATCATCCGGCTGCGCGTGATCACCATGGAAGCCGAGCCGCGGGTGCTCGAATTCCGCGGCGAAGAGCTGCACCGCGTTTCCCACGCCTATGGCACCAATGGCGTGATCACCGAAATCGAGATGCCGCTCGCCCCCGCATATGACTGGGTCGATCTGTTCGTGGCCTTCGACACCTTCCCCGAGGCCGCCGCCTATGCCGCGGGTCTGGCCAATGAAGACGGTATCCTGATCAAGCTCGCCTCGGTCTATGAGGCGCCGATCGCCCATGACTGGTTCCAGCGGGTGAAGCCGCATGTAAGCGCGGGCGATCATCTGGTCGGGCTGATGGTCGCGCCGCAGTCGATGGACGGGTTCCTGACCTTCACCGCGCGGCATCCCGGCGCGCGGGTGATCTATCGCTCGGATGCCTCGACATGGGAGCGCACGCCGGGCCCGGTCTTTGAACACGGCTGGAACCATACCACCTTGCGGGCGCTGAAATTCGACCCGAGCATCACCTATCTGCAGGTCCGCTACCGCTTCCCCGATCATCTGGATCTGGTCGAGAAGGTCCGCGCCACCTTCGGCGCCGAGGTGCTGCAACACCTCGAAGTCATGCGCGAGAACGGCAAGGTGATGTTCGCGGGCCTGCCGATCGTGCGCTACACCAGCGATGCCCGGCTGGAAGAGATCGTGCGGATGCACGAGGACATGGGCTGCATGATCTTCAACCCGCATCGCTACACGCTGGAAGAGGGCGGGCGGCAATCGACCGACCGCCGCCAGCTTGACTTCAAGCGCGAGGCCGATCCCAAGGGCCTGCTCAACCCAGGCAAGATGATCGCCTGGGACGCGCCCGATTTCGATTATTCCGAAATCTACGCCTACAAGGGCATGCGCCCGGCGCCAAAGGCCGCGGAATGACACGGGCACTGGTCCTTTTTGCCCATCCGGTGCCCGACAGCTTCAACGCCGCCGTGCATCGCACCGTGGTCGAAACGCTGCGCACCCGCGGCTGGCAGGTCGATGATTGCGACCTGAACGCCGAGGGGTTCTATCCCGTCCTGACCGAGGCCGAGCGCCGCGGCTATCACGACAGCCCTGCCAACCTCGACCCGGTGCGCCCCTATGTCGAGCGCCTGCAACGCGCCGAGGCGCTGGTGATGGTCTTTCCGGTCTGGAACTTCGGCTATCCGGCGATATTGAAGGGCTTCATCGACCGGGTGTTTCTGCCCGATGTGAGCTTCCATCTGGTGAACGGCAAGGTGCGCCCGGGGCTGACGAACATCAAGAAACTCGCCGCCTGCACGACCTATGGCGGCACACGGCTGCGCGCCCTGCTGACCGGCGATCCGCCGCGCAAATGCGTGACGCGGCATATCTGGTATGCCTGCGGGCGCCCGCCGCAAAAATATGTGGCGCTCTATGATATGAACCGCAATCAGGCGCCGCAGCTGAGCGCGCATCTGGCGCGGGTGAAACGGGAAATGGAGGCGCTGTGAGATGCGCGCATTGGTGATCTATTGCCACCCCCGCGAGGGCAGCTTCAACGCGGCGATCCGCGATCTGGTTTTGGAACGACTGACCGCCGCCGGGGCCGAAATCCGGCTCTCGGACCTCTATGCCCGCGGCTTCGATCCGGTAATGTCGGCCGAGGACCACGCGGGCTATGAACAGGTGCCCGAGAACCGCCGTCTGGTCGAACAGGATTGCGCCGATCTGGAATGGTGCGACACGCTGATCTTCGTCTATCCGACATGGTGGTATGGGCTGCCCGCGATGCTGAAAGGCTGGCTCGACCGGGTGCTGGTGCCCGATGTGGCCTTCATCATGCCGGGCGCGCAGGGCCAGACGATCCGCCCGGGCCTGACCCATATCGGCAAGCTCGGCGTCTTCACCACCTGCGGCGCGAGCTGGTGGCTGACGACGCTGGTCGGCGCGCCGGGGCGACGGACGCTGATGCGGGGCCTGCGGCTGATTCTGGCGCGGCGGGTGCGCACCGCCTTTGCCGCGCATTACCTGATGGACAGCTCGACCCCCGAAAGCCGCGCGAAACATCTGGCCCGGGTGCGCGCCCGGCTCGACCGGCTGATCGCCGCGCCGATGCCGCGGGTCGCGCCCGCGCCCGCCCCCATTCCCCAACCGCGGAGGGCCCATGAAGGTTCTTGACTGGGCCGCCCTGCGCGCCCCCGATTTCGCGACCCTCGACCCCGCGCGGGTCATCGCGATCCTGCCCACAGCCGCGATCGAGCAGCACGGCCCGCATCTGCCCGTGGGCACCGATACGATGATCGCCGAGGGGATGCTCGATCAGCTGCGCCGCAGCTGCCCCGAGGATCTGGATCTGCTGATCCTGCCGGTGCAGGCCGTCGGCAAATCGAACGAACATATCCATGCCGCGGGCACGCTGACGCTGAGCGCGGAAAACGCGCTGCGCATCTGGACCGAGATTGGCCTGTCGGTCGCCCGCGCGGGCCTGCGCAAGATCGCCATCGTGAACAGCCATGGCGGCAATCTGGACCTGATCTCGATCCTTGCGCGCGAGTTGCGGGTGCGGGCGGGGATGCAGGCGGTGAAATGCCAATGGGGCAGTTTCGGCGCGCCCGAGGGGCTGTTTTCCACGCAGGAACGCAGCTTTGGCATCCATGGCGGCGATCTGGAAACCTCGCTGATGCTGCACTTCCGCCCCGAAACGGTGGATATGGCACAGGCGCGCGATTTCCGCTCCAGCGCCGAGACCGCGCCGATCCCGCCCGTGGGGCCCGTGTCGCTGGGCTGGATTTCCAGCGATCTGAACCCCGCCGGCACGGTGGGCGAGGCGCATCTGGCCAGCGCCGAAAAGGGCGCCGCGACCTGTGCGCATCAGGTCGCGGGGCTGATCGCGCTCTTGCGGCAGTTGCGCGATCTGCCGCTGGCGAACTATGCGCCAAGCCAGCCGGGTCTTGTCCTCTGACGTCACGCGGGCGTCACGCAGGGCCGCTATGGCCAAGGCCCATCCAGCAGGAGCCCTCGATGACCGCCCCCATGCCCGACCCCTTTCGCATCGACGGCGCCCGCGTCGTGCTCGACGACCGGATCGCCGAGGTTTCGCTGCTCATCGAGGACGGGCGGATCGCCGCGCTGGACAGCGACCGCGCGGTGCCGCGGATCGACGCGGCGGGCCTGATCCTTGCCCCCGCCTTCGTCGATATCCACGGCGATGCCTTTGAACGTCAGCTGATGCCGCGCACCGGCGTCATGCTGCCGACCGAGGCCGCGCTTCTGGAAACCGACCGGCAGCTGGCCGCAAACGGGATCGCGACGGCCTATCACGCGCTCACGCTCAGCTGGGAACCCGGCCTGCGCTCGGTCGAGACCGGCTGGGAGGTGTTCGAGACGCTGAAGCGGCTGGCACCCCGGCTGAATGTGGAAAACCGGCTGCAACTGCGCTGGGAGACCTTCTGCCTCGAGGCGCTGCCGCTGATCGAGGCGGCGCTGGCCGGGCCGCTGCCGCCCTCGATCGCGTTCAACGACCATACCTCGATGCTGATGCGCGACCCCGGCACCCCGGTGCAGGAGCGTCCCTATGATCACGACCCGGCCTATCCGGTGATCGCGCTCGATCACCCGGAACTGGACCGGCGGCTGGCCGACCGGGCGCTGCGTGCGGGCCTGCCCGCGGACGAGATGCGCGCGCTGGCGCTGCGGGTCTGGGGGCGGCGGCCGCAGGTCCCCGAGACCATCGCCCGGGTTGCCGGTTGGGGCCGCGCCGCGGGGCTGGCGATGCTGAGCCATGACGACAGCCAGCCCGAGACGCGGGCGATCTATCGCGAGATGGGCGCGCGGATCAACGAATTTCCGATGAACCACCCGACCGCGCGGGCGGCGCGGGCGGCGGGCGATTTCATCATTTTCGGCGCGCCGAATGCCGCGCGCGGGGGCAGCCATCTGGGCAGTGCGGGGGCGGCGGAGATGCTGCGCGAGGGGCTCTGCGATATCCTTGCGTCGGATTACTATTACCCGGCGATGCTGGCGGCGATGGCGCGGCTTCATGCCGATGGCTTGGGCGATCTGCCCCAGCTCTGGCCGCTGGTCTCGGGCTATCCGGCGCGGGCGCTGGGGCTTGCCGATCGGGGCCGCATCGCCGAAGGGCTGCGCGCCGATCTGGTGCTGATCGACTGGCCCGAGGGGGGTGCGCCGGCGGTGCGCCAGACCTTCGTTGCGGGGCGCGCGGCCTATGCGGCGCGGCCCGCGGGGTAATGCGGCTCAGAAATCGACCGCGATCCCCTTCTTTTCCCAATCGCCGAAGCGCACGGGTTCCGGCCCGTCGCGCCCGCCCAGCTCGACCGGCAGATCGGCGGCCTTCGCGGCGCGGCGGCGCTCCTCGGCCTCGGCCAGCGCGCGCTGCGCGGCGGGGGGCAGATCCTTGGCGCGGTCATCGGTCATCGCTTGCTCTCCGATCCTTGTCTTGGGCCTGCCCCTGTTATAGGCCCGCGGGCGACACACAACAAGACAAGGGGCGGGCCATGGCCAAGGCCGATCCGGCCCGGCGCGCGGCGCTGGGGCTGATTGCGGGGGTGATGGAGGATCATCTGACCCTCGCCGAGGCGATTTCCGCAGGCGTGCTCGAGGGGCTCTCGCCCGGGGATCGCGCGCGGGCCCAGCGGCTTGCGCTGTCCACACTGCGCCATCTGGCGCAGGCCGATGCGATGCTGAAACCGCATCTGCGCAGGCGCCCGCCGCCCGATGTGCAGGCGCTGTTGCGCCTTGCCGTGACCGAGCTCTCTGCGACCGGCGGCGCGCCCCATGGCGTGGTCGATGCGGCGGTGACGCTGGTGCGCAGCGCGGGGCCCCGGGTCGAGAGCTTCGCGGGCCTCGTGAATGCGGTGCTGCGCAAGGTCGCGGCCGAGACCGAGCGTTGGCCCACCCTGCCCGCGCCCGAGCTGCCCGGCTGGCTGCGCGGGCGGCTGATGTCGGCTTGGGGCAAACCCGCGACCCAGGCGATGGAGCGCGCGCATCTGGCCGGGGCGCCGCTGGATATCACCGTGAAATCAGACCCCGAGGGCTGGGCCGAGCGGCTCGGCGCCGAGCTGCTGCCGACCGGCTCGCTGCGGCTGCCCGCGCGGGGGCAGGTGTCGGATCTGCCCGGTTTCGCCGAGGGCGCGTGGTGGGTGCAGGATGCGGGCGCGGCGCTGGCGGCGCGGGTATTGGCGCCGCAACCGGGCGAGCGGGTGCTGGATCTCTGCGCCGCGCCCGGCGGCAAGACGCTGCAACTGGCTGCGGCCGGGGCGCAGGTCACCGCGCTCGATATTTCCGAAGCGCGCCTTGCGCGGATGGCGCAGAACCTCGCGCGCTGCGGTCTGACGGCCGAGACGGTCACGGCCGATGCGCTGCAATGGGCACCGCCCGAGCCCTGCGATGCGATCCTGCTCGATGCGCCCTGCTCGGCCACCGGCACGATCCGGCGCCACCCCGATCTGCCCTTCGTCAAGGACGGCCCCGGCATCAAGCCGCTCTTCGCGCTGCAATCGGCGCTGATCGACCGGGCGGCGGGCTGGCTGAAACCGGGCGGGCGGCTCGTCTATTGCACCTGCTCGCTCCTGCCCGATGAGGGCGAGGCGCAGATCGCCGCGGCGCTGGCCCGGAACCCCGATTTGAGCCTTGCGCCCGCCGATCTGCCGGGCGCCGAGCCCGGCTGGCAGGCACCCGCGGGTGGCCTGCGCACGCGCCCCGATTTCTGGCCCGAGCGCGGCGGGATCGACGGGTTCTTCGTTGCAGTTCTGGTTAATAATCGGCGGTGACAGCCCCGCGGGGGCACAGTATTCTGTGTCCACCGGGGCCGAGAACCACAGCAAAGACGGACCATGGCGGGCAGGGCAAAACTGGATGGGCAAGATCGGACACGGGGGCGTGTCGCGCTGACGCGTGACCGGATGGCGGCGTTTTTCGCCGCGCGATCGCGCCCCGCCACCGGCTTCGTCAGCCAGCCCGAGCCCCGCACCATCGGCAGCCACGCCCGCGGCAAGCAATTGATTGCCGGGAATTTTCTCTTCGCCGGCTACCTGATCGAGGGGCCGGGCCTGTCGATCTGGGATCTGGCGATGCCCGCCCCAAGCTTCGAGGAGGCCTTGCAGGGCTGCGCCTGGCTCGATGACCTGTCCGCCGTGGGCGACCGCGCCGCGCGGGAACGCGCGCAGGCCTGGGTCTTCGACTGGATCGCGCGGTTCGGGAAGGGCCGCGGCCCCGGCTGGACGCCCGACCTGACCGGGCGGCGGCTCATCCGGCTGATCAACCATGCGCTGCTTTTGCTCAACGGGCAGGAGCGCGCCGCGGCGGATGCCTTCTTCCGCTCGCTCGGGCAGCAGACCATTTTCCTTGCGAAGCGCTGGCGCTCGGCCTCGCCGGGGCTGCCGCGCTTCGAGGCGCTGACCGGGCTCATTTATGCGGGCCTGTCGCTGACCGGGATGGAGCGTCACGCGGGCCCCGCGGCGACCGCTCTGGCGACCGAATGCCGCGACCAGATCGACGTGCAGGGCGGCATCCCGACCCGCAACCCCGAGGAGCTGCTCGAGGTTTTCACCCTGCTGACATGGGCCGCGGCGGCGCTGCGCGGTGCAGGCCGCACCCCCGCCCCCGCCCATCTCGACGCAATCGAGCGAATCGCCCCGACCCTGCGCGCGCTGCGTCATGCCGATGGCGGCCTTGCGCGCTTTCATGGCGGCGGACGCGGTCTGGAAGGGCGGCTCGATCAGGCGCTGGCGGCCTCCGAGGTGCGCGGACCCCTGCCCGAGGGGCTGGCGATGGGCTTTGCGCGGCTGCATGCCGGGCGCTCGACGGTGATCGTCGATGCCGCCTCCCCGCCGCGGGGCGAGGCTTCGGCCAATGCCCATGCCTCGACGCTGGCGTTTGAACTGACCTCGGGGCGGCGGCCGCTGATCGTCAATTGCGGCTCGGGCGCGATCTTCGGGCGCGACTGGCACCGCGCGGGCCGCGCCACCGTCAGCCATTCGACGCTGGCGATCGAAGGCTTTTCCAGCGCCCGCCTTGGCCCCGACCGGATGCTGGGCCGCGGCGCGCGCGCCTATTTCGAGGAGGTGCCCTCCGATGTCTGGGCCCGGCCCGAGGGCGATCCCGCGCGCCATCAGCTCTTTGGTCACAACGGCTATGTGCCGACCCATGGCATGACCCATCTGCGCGAGCTCGATCTGAGCCCCGACGGCCGAATGCTGCGCGGCGAGGATACCTTGGGCGCGATGACCCAGGCCGACCGGCGCAGTTTCGAGACGATCTTTCAGGCCGAGGGGCTGCGCGGCATTCCGTTCAAGATCCGCTTCCACCTGCACCCCGAGGCCGATGCGCGTTTGGATATGGGCGGCGCGGCGGTCTCGGTCGCGCTGAAATCGGGCGAGCTGTGGGTGTTTCGCCATGACGGCACCGCCGATCTGACGCTCGAGCCCTCGGTCTACCTCGAATCGGGGCGGTTGCGCCCGCGGCCGAGCCTGCAGATCGTCCTTTCGGCGCGCGTTCTCGACTATGCCTGCCAGATAGGGTGGACCTTTGCCAAAGCACAGGATACCCCCGCTGCCATCCGCGATACCCGCATCGACGGACCCGATTCCGACCCCTGAACCGAAGGACCGCTGCCCGTGACCCGTCCCGTTCCGCTGACCCGCGCGCTGATTTCCGTTTCCGACAAGACCGGGCTGATCGACTTTGCCCGCTCGCTGGCTGCCCGGGGGGTCGAGCTGCTCTCGACCGGCGGCACCGCGAAAGCGCTGCGCGAGGCGGGCCTGAGTGTGCGCGATGTGGCAGATGTGACCGGCTTCCCCGAGATGATGGATGGCCGCGTGAAGACGCTGCACCCGGCGGTGCATGGGGGCCTGCTGGCGCTGCGCGACAACGATGAACATCTGGTGGCGATGGCCGCGCATGGGATCGAGCCGATCGACCTGCTGGTGGTGAACCTCTATCCGTTTGAGGACACCGTGGCCAAGGGCGGCGACTATGCCGATTGCATCGAGAATATCGACATCGGCGGCCCGGCGATGATCCGCGCGGCCTCGAAGAACCATGCCTTCGTGGCGACCGTGGTCGATGTGCGTGATTATCCGGCGGTTCTGGCGGAACTGGACGAAAACGACGGCGCGACCAGCTATCCGTTCCGCCAGCGCTTGGCGCAGATCGCCTATGCCCGCACCGCAGCCTATGACGCGGCTGTCAGCAGCTGGATGGCGGGCGCAATCGGCGAGGACACCCCGCGCCGCCGCGCCTTCGCCGGGACGCTCGCGCAGGGCCTGCGCTATGGCGAGAACCCGCATCAGTCGGCGGCCTTCTACACCGATGGCAGCAATCGCCCCGGCGTTGCCACCGCCGAGCAGCATCAGGGCAAGGAACTGAGCTACAACAACATCAACGACACCGATGCGGCGTTTGAACTGGTGGCCGAATTCGGCACCGAGACACCCGCCTGCGCGATCATCAAACACGCCAACCCCTGCGGTGTGGCGACGGGTGCCACGATGGCCGAGGCCTATGGCCGCGCCTTTGACTGCGACCGCACCTCGGCCTTCGGCGGGATCATCGCGCTGAACCAGACCCTCGACGGCCCGACCGCGGAAGAGATCGTGAAGATCTTCACCGAGGTCGTCATCGCCCCCAATGCCACCGACGAGGCGAAAGCGATCTTCGCGGCGAAGAAGAACCTGCGCCTGCTGACCACGGGCGCGCTGCCCGACCCGCGCGCCGCGATCACCAGCTTCCGTCAGGTCGCGGGCGGCTTCCTCGTGCAGGGCAAGGACAATGGCGCGATTTCGATGGATGACCTCAAGGTCGTGACCGAACGCCAGCCAACCGAGGCCGAGCTGCGCGATCTGCTCTTTGCCTGGAAGGTCGCGAAACACGTCAAATCGAACGCGATCATCTATGTGAAGGACGGCGCCACCGTGGGCGTGGGCGCAGGCCAGATGAGCCGCGTGGACAGCACCCGCATCGCCGCGCGCAAATCGCAGGACATGGCCGAGGTGCTGGGCCTGGCGGAACCGCTGACCAAGGGCTCGGTCGTGGCCTCGGATGCGTTCTTCCCCTTCGCCGACGGGCTGATCACCGCAGCCGAGGCGGGCGCCACCGCGATCATCCAGCCCGGCGGCTCGATGCGCGACCAAGAGGTCATCGACGCGGCCAATGAACGCGGCCTTGCCATGGTCTTCACCGGCATGCGCCACTTCCGCCACTGAGCGGACCCGCGGACCCCGGGCGGCGGCTGGCCAGTCTGCCCCCGGAGCCCGCGCCAGACCAAGGGGGAAACATGCAGCTGACAGCACGGATCGCGGCGGGGGTGCTGATCCTCGATCAGATCTCGAAATATATCGTTGTCCATCTGATGGAGCTGGACCGCCTCGGCGCGATCGACGTGCTGCCGCCCTGGATCAACTTTCGCATGGCGTGGAATCAGGGGGTCAACTTCGGCCTTTTGTCGGGCGAGGCCGACTGGACGCGCTGGGCGCTGATCGCGCTGGCGCTGGCGATTGCGGGCTGGGTCTGGGTCTGGATCGCGCGCGAGCCGCACGGGGCCCGGGTCAAGGCCTCGGCCGGGCTTCTGGTGGGCGGCGCGCTTGGCAATGTGATCGACCGCGTGGCCTATGGCGCGGTGGCCGATTTCCTCAACATGTCGCTGCCCGGCTGGACCAACCCCTATTCCTTCAACGTCGCCGATATCGCGATTTTCCTTGGCGCGGCGGGGCTGGCGCTGTTCACCGGCGGCGACAGCCCCACCACCCCCCGCCCCGGTAAGCGCAAATAGGCGGCCATGCGCCTTGGCCCCGTTTCGGGCGTGACGCGCGCGCGAAGGTAGGCTAAGACGGGTCGAAACAGCGAAGGGAGCCCCCCATGCAGGCGAAACATGGCACGTTCGGGATCGCAGTTGCGGCCGTTCTTGTGCTGTCGGCCTGTGGCGGTGGCGGCAAGGACCCGGTCCTGATGAATTTGCGTTCGTCCTCGCAGGGGCCTGACGAATTCGCCATCGTGCCGAACAAGCCGCTGGAAATGCCCGCCTCGTTGGCCGAACTGCCCGCGCCGACGCCGGGTGGCGCGAATATCGCCGATCCGACGCCCGAGACGGATGCGGTTGCCGCGCTGGGCGGCGATCTGGGCCGGGTGCGCGGCAGTGCCGCCGATGGCGCGCTGATCGCCAACGCCGGGCGCTTTGGCACCTCGGCCACGATCCGCGGCGATCTGGCGGCCGAGGATCTGGAATGGCGGCGCGATCACGACGGGCGGCTGCTGGAAAAACTGTTCAACGTGAACGTCTACAGCAAGGCCTATGCCAGCATGAGCCTCGATCAGGAGGCCGAGCTGGAACGCTGGCGCAAGCTGGGTATCCGCACCCCCTCGGCCCCGCCGAGCGGCGAGGCGCAAGCGCTCACCAAGTGATCAACTCCGCGTCAGGCGCATCCGCCGACTGTTGCAGCCCGGGCGATCGGGGGTAACGTGGCGCCCGACCCGGACCGCGAAGCGAGGTGCCCATGCTCCGAACCCGTCTTATCCTTTGCGCGGCGCTGGCCGCGGCCACCCCGGCGCTGGCCGAGCCTGTTACCCATTTCACCCTGCCAAACGGGCTCGAGGCGGTGGTGATCGAAGATCACCGCGCCCCGGTGGTGGTGCAGATGGTCTGGTACAAGGCGGGTTCCGCCGATGAGGTGCGCGGCAAGTCGGGCATTGCGCATTATCTTGAGCATCTGATGTTCAAGGGCACCGAGACGATGGCGGCGGGGGAACTCTCGAAGACGGTCGCGGCCAATGGCGGCTCGGACAATGCCTTCACCAGCTATGATTACACCGCCTATCACCAGCGGATTGCGGCCGACCGGCTGCCCTTGGTGATGAAGATGGAAGCCGACCGGATGCGGCATTTGCGGATCTCTGAGGATGACTGGCTGACCGAGCGCGAGGTGATTCTGGAAGAGCGCGCCCAGCGCACCGACAGCGACCCGGGCGCCCTCTTTTCCGAACAGCGCAACGCGGCGCAATATCTCAACCATCCCTATGGCACCCCGATCATCGGCTGGCGCCAGGAGATGGAGGCCCTGACCCGCGAGGATGCTCTGGCGTGGTATCGCCAGTATTACGCGCCCAACAATGCGGTTCTGGTGGTTGCGGGCGATGTGACCCCCGATCAGGTCCGCGCCCTGGCCGAGGAATACTACGGCCCGCTCGAGCCCAGCCCCGACAT
>JACXUS010000442.1 GCA_014763785.1 Sphingomonadales bacterium
CAGATCCTGTGTGCCCGCGGGGCGCGCCGTCAGCCGTTTCGTCATGGCGCGCCCCGCGGGCACACAGGATCTGTGGCAGGCGCGGCTTTATCTGATGAAACCGCTGATCCGGCTGACGCTGGCCGCGATCTGGCTCGGCTCGGCGGCCTTGAGCTTGCTGACCCCCGCCGCGCACATCTTCGCGCTGGTTCCCGCCCTGCCCGAGCCGCTGGCGCTGGCCTTGGGCCGTGGCGGCGGGCTGGTCGATCTGGCGCTTGGGCTGGCCCTGCTGCGCAACTGGCGCCCGCGCGCGACGGCGCTGGCGCAGCTTGCGGTGGTGGGCGGCTATACGATCGGGCTGAGCGCTCTTGCCCCCGGCCTCTGGCTCGACCCGATCGGGGGGGTGCTGAAGAACCTCGGCATTCTGGCGCTGATCGCCACGCATCTGGCGCTGGCGGAGGAACGCTGATGGATTTGAGCGCGATGGACTGGCCGCAAATCGCGAAATGGCTGCATATCCTCAGCGCGACCGTCCTCTTTGGCACCGGCATCGGCACCGCTTTCCAGATGGTCTGGGCGATGCGCACGCGGCGCGTGGAAACCATCCATTCGGTGGCCTCGGGCGTGGTGGTGGCCGATTGGCTCTTCACCACCCCCGCCGGGATCGCGCAGCTTGCAACGGGCCTGTGGCTGATCTGGCTCAATGGCTATGCACTGACCGAGCCCTGGCTGATCGCCACCTATGCGCTTTATGCCGTGGCCTTCCTCGCCTGGGCGCCGGTCGTAGCGCTGCAGATCCGCATCCGCGACATGGCGGGGGTGGCGCTGGCCGCGGGGGAGGCGCTGCCAGATCGGGCGCTTCGCCTCTATCGTCTCTGGTTCGCGCTTGGCTGGCCCGCTTTCCTTGGCCTCGCCGCGATTTTCTGGCTTATGGTCGCCAAGCCCAATTGCGGAGTCTGACCCATGAACGCCCAACGCACCGTCAAGGATTACATCCGCTCGATCGCCGATTTCCCGCATAAGGGGATCATCTTCCGCGACGTGACGACCCTGTTCGCCGATCCGCGCGGCTTCCGCATGGCGATTGACCAGATGCTGCACCCCTGGGCGGGCGCGCAGATCGACAAGATCGTCGGGCTCGAGGCGCGCGGCTTCATCCTCGGCGGCGCCATCGCGCATCAGCTGTCGAAAGGCTTCGTGCCGATCCGCAAGAAGGGCAAGCTGCCCGGCCAGACGATTTCCCAGGCCTACAAGCTCGAATATGGCGAGGCGATCATGGAGATGCACGAAGACGCCATCGCCCCCGGGGAAAAGGTGCTGATCGTCGATGATCTGCTGGCGACGGGCGGCACCTGCGAGGCCGGGATCAAGCTGATCGAGCGGCTGGGCGGGCAGATCGTCGGCTGTTCCTTCATCGTCGATCTGCCGGAACTGGGCGGGCGCAAGCTGCTGGAAAGCCTCGGGATGGATGTCAGCGTGCTGTGCGAATTCGAGGGGCTTTGAGGCGCGGTAACGCTTTCTTAGGGCGAATCGCGCTACCCAGAGCGGGCCTGATGGTTCGGCTGCTTGCAAACACGTGAACCAAAAGAGCAGCGCCCTGCCTTCCCCCGGCAGGGCGCTTCCATATCCGGCCCCGGGCGCGCCGGATGCCCCC
>JACXUS010000140.1 GCA_014763785.1 Sphingomonadales bacterium
CGACAATCCAACCGTCAGGCTGCCCGCCGTGGCCACCTGATCAAGCCCTGACCTCTCCGAGGGTCGGCGCTCCTACACCACGCCGCGGGGCACTATCGAACCTGATCGAGGCGGGGCGCAACTATGGCTGGCCCGAGGTCTCGAACGGCAGCCAATATTCCGGCATCCCGATCCCGGATCATTCCACGCGGCCCGACTTCGCCGCGCCGCGCCTGTGGTGGGGGCCGGTGATCGCACCCGCGGGGCTGAGCTTCGTGCCGCCGCAGAGCGATTTTCCGGACTGGACGGGCGATATGCTGATCGGCGCGCTGGCGGGGCAGGGGCTGGTTCGGGTCGCGGGCGATGGCAGCGATCAGATCGCGCGCTGGGACCTGAACCTGCGGGTGCGCGACGTGGCCGTCGATGCCGCGGGCGCGATCTGGATCATCGAGGACAGCGACGCGGGCGGGCTTTTCCGGCTGCTGCCGCGCTAGGACCTGAGGGGGGATTGGAGCGGGTGAAGGGAATCGAACCCTCGTATTCAGCTTGGGAAGCTGCTGCTCTACCATTGAGCTACACCCGCGTTGGCCCCGAATTATGCGAAGCCTCGCGCCCCGTCAAGAGGTCAGCCGCGCCGACGCCGCCGTCCGCCGCCCTCGGGGCCCGCGTTGAAGGTGACCTCGGGCAGGGTGAGGATGCGGGCCAGCTCGGGGAAGGGATCGGTCGCATGCGGGATCGCATTGGCGGCCACGAAATGCTCCTGAAAGCGCGGCTCGATCGCGGTTTCGACCTTGGTGATGCGCCGCACCTGCGCCTCGATCGCGCGCCGCGCCTCGACCGAACAGAGCGCCATCCGCGCGCCGGTCCCGGCCGCATTGCCCGCCGAAACCACCGCCGCCAGCGGCACATCGGGGATCATGCCGAGCACCAGCGCGTGCTTGGGCGAGATATGCGCGCCAAAGGCCCCGGCCAGCACGACGCGGTCGACGCGGTCCACATTCATCTCATCCATCAAGAGCCGCGCCCCGGCATAAAGCGCTGATTTCGCAAGCTGAATCGCGCGGATATCGCCCTGGGTCACGGTGATGCGCGGACCATCGGCGCCGCCATCATGGATCAGATATTCATGCGTCCGGCCCGTCGCGATCAGCCGCGGGCTGCCGACCTGCTCGGCCGAGCCGATCAGCCCCGCGGCGTCCAGAATGCCCGCCATCCGCATCTCGGCCACCGCCTCGATGATCCCCGAGCCGCAGATGCCGGTGACACGCGGGGCGCCAAAGGCCGGATCGTCCGACCAATGCGGATTGCCGATGATCCGAAAGCGCGGCTCCTTGGTCACCGGGTCGATCTCGATGCGCTCGATCGCGCCCGGAGCCGCGCGCTGGCCCGAGGAAATCTGCGCCCCCTCGAAGGCCGGGCCGGTGGGGGAAGAACAGGCCATAACCCGTTGATTATTCCCGAGAATAATCTCGGCATTGGTGCCGACATCGACGATGAGCGACAGATCCTCGCGGGCTTCGGGCGCCTCCGACAGCGCCACCGCCGCGGCATCGGCGCCGACATGGCCCGCGATCAGCGGCAGGATATAGCCGCGCGCATCGGGCGCCAGCGCGGCCATGCCGATCTCGCGCGCGGGCAGATCGAGCGCCGCGCCGGTGGCCAGCGCGAAGGGCGCCTGACCCAGCTCGACCGGGTCGATGCCCAGAGCCAGATGGTGCATCACCGGATTGCAGACCACGACCGCCTCGACCACGCCGCCCGCATCGACCTGCGCCTCGGCCACCAGCGCCGCGGCGAGCTCGGCCAGCGCCGCGCGCACCGCCCCGGTCATCTCGGCCGCGCCACCCGGGTTCATCATCGCGTAAGACACCCGGCTCATCAGGTCCTCGCCAAAGCGGATCTGCGGGTTCATCAGCCCCGACGAGGCCAGCACCCGGCCATCGGTCAGATCGACCAGATGGCCCGCGATCGTGGTCGAGCCAAGGTCGATCGCCAGCCCATACAGCGGCGCCTCACGCAGCCCGGGCCAGAGCGCGACGAGCCGCGGCGCCGCCCCGCGCCCGGCCTGATTGACCGCCACGGTGACCTTGAATCCGCCCTTGCGCAGCACCGCCTGCAACCCGGACAGCACCTGAAGATCGGCCTGCAAGCCACTGATATCGAATTGTTTTTCAAGCTCGGCCGCGAGACGCTCGAAATCGCCCTCGGGGGCGTGCATATCGGGCTCGGCCAGCTCCAGATAGAAGGCGCGCGTGGCCGGCGCCATCGCCATCACCCGCTCGGCCGCGCTCTTGCGGATCACCTGCTTGTGCAGCTGGCTCTCGGGCGGCACGTCGATGACCACATCGCCATTGATACAGGCCTGACAGCCAAGCCGCCGCCCCGGCGCGAGCCCACGGATCCGGTCATAGCGCGCCTCGACCGCATTGACCGGCGAAAGCGCATCCGCCGCCACATGGACCCCATGTTTCGGAAAATCGCCGATCCCCGGCGCGATCTGGCATTTGGAACAGATCCCGCGCCCGCCGCAGACCGAATCCAGATCGACCCCGAGCGCGCGCGCCGCGGCCAGCACGGTCGTGCCGCGCGCCACGCGGCCGCGCTTGCCCGACGGCGTGAAGATTACCAGAGCATCATCGGTGCGATCATCGGTCATGGGCTCCTCCTTGACCCTTTCTAAGGCCAGGCGGCGGCCCGGCAAAGGAGGAAGGCGACGGGCGGCGGTCGAAAACCGGCATTCGCGCGTCGCGCGCCGGGGCGCTGCCCCGGACCCCGGGATATTTCGGCACAGATGATGGGACAGGGCTCGCGTCGATCGGGGCCCAAGGCTTTGTCATCATCTGTGCAAAAATATCCCGGGGGGCCCGGAACGGGCGGGGGCAGGGCCCCCTCCGGCTGCGTCACCAAGGCCCGGCCCTTGCCCTCAACAGTTTGCAAATATCCCGGGGGGAGGCCGCAGGCCGGGGGGCGGCGCCCCCCTTTCGGCGCTTAGCGCCCGCCCTGACGCCGGGCCATGAAGGCCAGCCGCTCGAAGAGATGCACGTCCTGTTCGTTCTTCAGCAGCGCGCCATGCAGCTTGGGCAGCAGGTTGCCGCCCTCGCGCTTCAGATCCTCGGGCGCCAGATCCTCGGCCAGAAGCAGCTTGAGCCAGTCGAGCACCTCCGAGGTCGAGGGCTTCTTCTTCAGCCCCGGCGTCTCGCGGATCTCGTAGAACTGGGTCAGCGCGGTCGCGAGCAGCGCCTCCTTGATGCCGGGGAAATGCACCGCCACGATCTGGCGCATGACCTCGGGCTCGGGGAAGCGGATATAGTGGAAGAAGCAGCGCCGCAGGAAGGCGTCGGGCAGCTCCTTTTCATTGTTCGAGGTGATGATGACGACGGGCCGGTGCAGGGCGCGAATCGTCTCGCCGGTCTCGTAGACGTGGAACTCCATCCGGTCGAGTTCCTGCAACAGGTCGTTCGGGAACTCGATATCGGCCTTGTCGATCTCGTCGATCAGCAGGACGACCTTGCCCGGCGCCTCGAAGGCCTGCCAGAGCTTGCCCTTGCGAATGTAATTCTTGACGTCATTCACCCGCGCATCGCCCAGCTGACTGTCGCGCAAGCGGCTGACGGCATCGTATTCATAAAGCCCCTGCTGCGCGCGGGTCGTGGATTTCACGTTCCACTCGACCATCGGCAGCCCGAGCGAGGCCGCCACCTGCCGCGCCAGTTCCGTCTTGCCGGTGCCGGGCTCGCCCTTGACCAGAAGCGGACGCTCAAGCGCCACGGCCGCATTCACCGCCACCGTCAGATCCGGCGGCGCGACATAGGTTTCGGTCGATTGGAACTGCAAGATCCCCTCCTTTGTTGGCAACCAAAGCCTATCCGCGCCCAAAAAATGCCGCAAGCGCAGCGCAGCCTGTTCCGGGGCCTGTGCATGCCGCGGATGCAAATCGGGGGCGTGACAACCTCGGCCCGTTAGGGTATGCGGGCGGCGCAAGTTGCGTTAAGGGTTGCCGCCCGGCGATCCTGCGCGAAGGAGAGGGCATGATGAAAGCCGAAACCTTTCTTCCCGACGATTATCGCCCCGCCGAGGACGAGCCGTTCATGAACGACCGGCAGCTTGAATACTTCCGCCGCAAATTGCTGGCGTGGAAGGCCGAGCTGGTCGAGCAATCCGCCGAAACGCTGGAAGGTCTGGCCGAATCGGCGCGCAACGTGCCCGATATCGCGGACCGCGCCAGCGAGGAAACCGATCGCGCGCTTGAACTGCGCACCCGCGACCGGCAACGCAAGCTGGTGACCAAGATCGACGCCGCGCTGCGTCGGATCGACAATGGCGAATATGGCTATTGCGAGATGACGGGCGAGCCGATCAGCCTCAAGCGCCTCGATGCGCGGCCGATCGCGACGATGACCCTCGAGGCGCAGGAACGCCACGAGCGGCGCGAGCGGGTGCACCGCGACGATTGATCGCCGCGGCCGGGTGCTGCGGAATTCGGGCCTGCGGGATTGATTTCGCTCAAGGTCAGAGGTCACCGGTGCCGCCAAGGTGCCGGTGTCGTCATTTTCAGGAGGAAGACGTGCTGATCGGACGCAAGATCACCGTGATCGGTGCGGGGGTGGCGGGGCTGAGCGTCGCGCGGGCGCTCGCGCTGCGCGGCGCCGAGGTGAGCGTGCTCGAACAGGCCGAGGCGATCCGCGAGGTCGGCGCCGGGCTGCAGATCTCGCCCAATGGGGCGCGGGTGCTTCGCGCGCTGGGTCTGGGCGAGGCCTTCGAGGCCGCGGGGCCGCGCGCCGAGGCGGTCGAGCTGATCGACGGCGAGACCGGCACCGAGCGCGGCGGGCGTGTCGCGCGGCTCGAGCTCGCGCGGCTGCGGCCGGGCAACGAATATCGGTTTCTGCATCGCGCGCGGCTGATCGAGCTTCTGGCCGAGGGCGCACGGGCGGCCGGGGTGCAGATCCGGCTGTTGCAGAAGGTGGCGACGGTTGAACTCGGCGCGCATCCGCCGCGGCTGACCACGGTGCAGGGCCAGCAGATCGAGGCCGATCTGTTGATCGGCGCCGACGGGCTGCATTCGCGGCTGCGCCAGGCGCTCAATGGCTCGGTCGCGCCCTTCTTCACCCATCAGGTGGCCTGGCGCGCGACGATCCCCTGCGACGATGCCGCGCCGAAGGTGGCGCAGGTCTTCATGGGGGCGGGCAAGCATCTGGTCAGCTATCCGCTGGGCGGGGGCTTGCGCAATATCGTGGCGGTGGAAGAGCGGCGCCGCTGGGTCGAGGAAAGCTGGTCGCTGCGCGACGATGCGCTGACGCTGCGCGCGGCGTTTGAAGAGTTCTGCCCGACGGTGCAGGGCTGGCTGGCGCAGGTCGAGGCGCCGTGGCTCTGGGGGCTCTTCCGTCATCCGGTGGCGGAACACTGGTCGGGCGGGCTCTATGGCACGGGCGGCGCGGCGATCCTTGGCGATGCCGCGCATCCGACGCTGCCCTTCCTTGCGCAGGGCGCGGTGATGGCGCTGGAGGATGCCTGGGTTCTGGCCGAGGCGCTGGCAAGCCATGACACCGCCGCCGCGGCCTTTGCCGCCTATCAGGCCGCCCGTGCGCCCCGCTGCGCCGCGGTGGTCGAGGCGGCCAACCGCAATGCCCGGAACTATCACCTGTCCGGCATGACCCGGGCAGTCGGGCATCTGGGGATGCGCGCGCTCTCGACCTTCGCGCCGGGCAAGCTGATCGGGCGGTTCGACTGGATCTATGGCCATGATGTGACCGCCGGCGCGGGGGGCTGAGGGCGGAAGGGGGCGCTGCCCCCTGAGGCGCAAGCGCCTCACCCCCGGGATATTTGGACACTGTTGAGAGGCTGGTCTGTTCCTCAACAGTGCTGAAATATCCCGGGGGGAGGCCGCAGGCCGGGGGGCTGGCCCCCCGTCTGTCCGTGGCCTTTAGCGCCCCATGGCGAAGAATTCGTCATTCGCCCGGATCGAGGCCATGTTCACCAGCCGGTTCGAGAGCCCGAAAAACGCGGTGATCGCGGCGATGTCCCAGATCTCATCCTCGGTGAAGCCATGGGCGCGCAGGGCCGCGTGATCGGCGTCTTCGACCTCCTGCGCGCGGGCACTGACCTTCAGCGCGAAATCCAGCATCGCGCGTTGGCGGGGCGTGATATCGGCCTTGCGATAGTTGGTCGCCACCTGATCGGCGATCAGAGGATCCTTCGCGCGGATGCGCAGGATCGCCCCATGGGCCACCACGCAATACTGGCATTCGTTCGCCGCGCTCGTCGCCACGATGATCATCTCGCGTTCGGCCTGGGTCAGGCCGCCGGGGCGGTCCATGATCGCGTCGTGATAGGCGAAGAAGGCGCGGAATTCGTCGGGGCGATGGGCCAGCGCCAGAAAGATATTGGGCACGAAGCCCGCCTTTTCGGCCACGCCCTCGATGCGGGCGCGGATGTCGCCCGGCAGCGATGCGAGATCGGGCACCGGAAAGCGGCTGATGGGTTTGGTCATGATGGTCCTCCCTGCCGCCACTATGGGCCGGTGCGGGGGGCTTGTGCGCGTGACGCTGCGTAACGCCTCAGGCGTCGAGCGTGATCCAGACCGGCACGTGATCCGAGGGTTTCTCGCCCGCCCGCACCTCGCGGTCGATCTGGCAGTCGGTCATCAGGTCGGCGGCCTGCGGGCTGAGCAGCAGATGATCGATCCGGATCCCGTTGTTCCGGGCCCAGGCGCCTGCCTGATAATCCCAGAAGCTGTAATGCCCGGGCCCCGGCTCGCGCGCGCGGAAGGCCTCGGTGAAGCCGAGGTTCACGATCCGCCGAAACGCCGCGCGGCTGTCGGGCAGTGCCAGTGCGTCCTCGCGCCACGCCTCGGGGCGGGCAGCGTCGATATCCTGCGGGATGATGTTGTAATCGCCCGCCATCACCACGGGGTCTTCGGTCGCCAGCAGCTCTGCCGCGCGGGTGCGCATCCGCGCCATCCACGCCAGTTTGTAGTCGTATTTCGGCCCGGGCGCGGGGTTGCCATTGGGCAGGTAGAGCCCGCAGATCCGCACCGCGCGCGTCCCCACCACGGCCGCCTCGATCCAGCGCGCCTGTTCGTCCTCGGGGTCGCCGGGCAGGCCGCGGGTCACGTCCTCGAGCGGCAGTTTCGACAGGATCGCGACGCCGTTGAAGCCCTTCTGGCCATGGGTCTCGATCTGATAGCCCAAGCCCTCGAAGATCTCATGCGGGAAGGCCTCGTCGGTCGATTTGATCTCCTGCAGGACGACGACATCGGGCTCGGCCATGCGCAGCCAGGCGGGCAAAGCCTCGGCCCGCGCCTTGATCCCGTTGATGTTGAAGGTCGCGATCTTCATGGGCCCCTCCCGTTTGGGACGGTTGTAGGGGAGGGG
>JACXUS010000141.1 GCA_014763785.1 Sphingomonadales bacterium
TTGCCAAACAGGATATGGTCGAGATGCAGATCGGTCTGGATCGCGACATAAAGCACGATCCCCAGCCCGAACATCCCCGAGAAGACGACCCCCATCACCGTATCCTGCTTCACCCGGCTGTTGTCGGCGAGATATCCGGTGGCCAGCGCCGTCACCATCCCCGCGCCAAAGGCCCCGAGGATCAGCGGCAGGCCGAGGATATAGGCCAGAACGATGCCCGGCAGCACCGCATGGCTAACCGCATCGCCCATCAGCGCCCAGCCCTTGAGCACCAGAAAGCAGGACAGAAGCGCTGTGGGCACCGAGACGATCAGCGACATCCAGAAGGCGTTCTGCATGAAGCCGAACTGAAACGGCATCAGAAGGGTCTCGGTCATTGCGCGGCCCCCTCGCGCAGCGCCTCGGCCGCCTTGCGCCGCGCGGCCAGCAGCCCGTGCTTGGGCGCGAAGACGAAAACGCCAAGGAAGATCAGCTCTTGCAGGACGACGATGATGCCGCCCGTCGCGCCATCGAGGAAATAGCTGACATAGGCGCCCGCGAAGCTCGTGCCCGTGCCGATCGCGACCGAGGTGGCGATCAGCCGCGGGAAACGGTCGCAGAGCAGATAGGCCGTGGCGCCGGGCGTCACCACCATCGCGATCACCAGAAAGGCGCCGACCGTCTGCATCGCCGCCACCACGCAGGCCGACAGGAGCATGAAGAACACCGCTTTCAGCAGCACCGGGCGCAACCCGATCGAGCGCGCGTGGCTTTCATCGAAGAAAGTGACCATCAGGTCCTTCCATTTCGCCATCAGCACAGCCAGCGACACGATACCGATGATCGCCAGTTGCAGCGTGTCCTCGGGCGTGATCGCAAGGATATTGCCCATGGTGATCGTCTGGATCGAGACCGCCATCGGATTGACCGAGGCGATGAAGAGCCCAAGCCCGAAGAACGCGGTGAAGATGATCCCGATGATCACATCGGCCTTGAGCCCCGAACGATCCGACAGAAACAGCATCACCGCCGCCGCCAACCCGCCCGACAGGAACGCGCCCAGCGCGAAGGGCAGCCCCAGCAGATAGGCCCCCGCAACGCCGGGCACGACCGAATGCGACAGCGCATCGCCGATCAGGGACCAGCCCTTGAGCATCAGATAGGACGACAGGAAGGCGCAGACCCCCCCAACGAGGGCCGAGACCCACATCGCATTGGTCATATAGCCATAGCCGAAGGGTTCGAGCAGCGTGGTCATTCCCGCGCCTCCGTGATCTTCGTGCGCTCGCCATAGACCACGAAGGGCCGCTCGTCGTCGGTCAGGATCGAGAGCTTGCGCGCGTCGTCATCGTCATGCAGATCGGCGCCGCCCAGCGTGAACTGCCGCAGCACGCCGCCGAAGGCCGCCTCGAGGTTCTCGCGGGTGAAGGTCGTCTCGGTCGGGCCATGGGCCAGCACCGTGCCCTTGACCAGCACGGTGCGGTCACAGAATTCCGGCACGGTCCCGAGGTTATGGGTAGACACGAGCATCACGCGCCCCTCGTCGCGCAAAGCGCGCAAGAGGTCGATGATCTGCGCCTCGGTCTTCACATCGACCCCGGTGAAGGGCTCGTCGAGCAGGATCACCTGCCCCTCTTGCGCGAGCGCCCGGGCCAGAAAGACGCGCTTCTTCTGCCCGCCGGACAGCTCGCCGATCTGGCGGTGGCGATAGTCGAGCATATTGACCCGGCCCAGCGCCGCCTCGACCGCCGCGCGATCGGCCGGGCGCGGGCGGCGCAGAAAGCCCATATGGCCATAGCGGCCCATCATCACCACATCCTCGACCAGCACCGGAAAGGACCAGTCGACCTCTTCGGATTGCGGCACATAGGCGACAAGGTTGCGCTTGAGCGCCTGTGTCACGCTCAGCCCGAGCAGCCGGATCTCGCCGCGCGCGACCGGCACGAAGCCCATGATCGCCTTGAACAGGGTGGATTTCCCCGCGCCGTTCACGCCGACAAGCGCCGTCACCGTGCCGCGGGGGATCGCGAAACTGGCGTTTCGCAGGGCGGTATGGCCGTTGCGATAGGTGACGCTCACGTCGCGCGCCACGATCCCCTCGCCCGCGATATCCCCCGCGCCACTGCCCGCGCTGCCCATCTGGGTCTCATCCTTCATCGTGATCATCCTGCCGGTCAGGCCCCGCCGCCAAGGGGCGCTCAGTTCGCCCCCGCCGTCAACCCCTCGGCCACGGTCTGCGCGGTGACGCGCAGCAGGTCGAGATAGCTTGGCACCGGGCCGTCGGGCTCCGACAGGCTATCGACGTAAAGCACGCCGCCGAACCGCGCGCCGGTCTCGCGCGCGACCTGCTCGGCCGGGGCGGTGCTGACGGTGCTCTCGCAGAAGACGGCGGGGATCGCGTTCTCGCGCACCCCGTCGATCACCGCGCGCACCTGCCGGGGCGTGCCCATCTGATCGGCATTCATCGGCCACAGGTAAAGTTCGCGCATCCCGAAATCGCGGGCGAGATAGGAAAACGCGCCTTCACAGGTCACCAGCCAGCGCTGCGCCTCGGGGATCGCGGCGATCTCTGCCCGGAGCGGCTCGAGCGTGGCGCGGAGCCTTTCGCGATAGGCCTCGGCATTCGCGGCATAGATCGGCGCATTCGCGGGGTCCTGCGCAACAAAGGCCGCCTCGATATTGTCGATATAGATCAGCGCGTTATCAAGCCCCATCCAGGCATGCGGATTGGGCTTGCCGGCATAGGCGCCCGCCGCGATCGGGATCGGGTCGATGCCATCGCTCAGCGTGACCGAGGGGACATCGCGCAGATTGCCGATGAATTGCGCGAACCACAGTTCCAGATTGAGCCCGTTCCACAGGATCAGATCGGCATCCTGCGCGCGCACGATATCCTGCGGTGTGGGCTCATAGCCGTGGATCTCGGCGCCCGGCTTGGTGATCGAGACCACATCGGCGGCCTCGCCCGCCACCTGGCTCGCCATATCGGCCAGCACGGTGAAGGTGGTCACCACCTTCATGCGCGCGCCATCGGCCCAGGCCGCCCCGGCCATCAGCGCGCTGGCCGCCCCCGCCGCCATCAGCCGCGTGATCATTCTCATCTTGTCTCCCTTCCGGCGCAGCGGCCGACCCTGCCGCGCCCCGCCCAGTTGCAAACGGATCGCAATTAGAGATAGCAGATTTCCACGCAATCGCAACTGCATTGCATCTGCAAATTTGATATCCTCTGCCTGAAGCCGGGTGACCTGCCCGCCAAGCCGTGCTAGATCGGTCCCCCGGTCCCGAAGGAGGCAGCGGACGCGCGATGACCAGAGCCAAGCAAAAGACCC
The DNA here is from genome assembly GCA_014763785.1 of Sphingomonadales bacterium. Lineage (GTDB taxonomy): Bacteria > Pseudomonadota > Alphaproteobacteria > Rhodobacterales > Rhodobacteraceae > Rhodobacter. The sequence goes on from JACXUS010000141.1 coordinate 3,309, forward strand.
TTCTCGAGGCCTGCCGCCAGCAGGGGCTGCGCATCACCGGCCCGCGCCGCGTCATCCTCGAGGTGCTGTCGGCCGCCGAGGATCATCCCGATGTCGAGGAGCTGCACCGCCGCGTGGCCGCAATCGAACCCGGGGTGAATATCGCGACCGTCTATCGCACGATGACCAAGCTGACCGAACAGGGGCTGATCGAACGGCATGTGTTCGAGGACGGACGCCTACGCTTCGAGCGCGCGCCCGAGGTGCACCACGACCATTTCATCGATGTCGAGACCGGCAAGGTGGTCGAATTCCGCTCGGAGGAAATCGAGCGGTTGCAAGAAGAGATCGCCGAGAAATACGGCTATGAGATCGTCAGCCACCGGCTTGAACTCTATGTGAGGCCGCGCTCGGGGTCCTGAGCGGATTTGGGGCCGAACCGGCCCGGATGCGCCCCGGGGTCCCCCCGCGACCGCTGCGCCGCTGCGGGCCCGATCACAATTCGCTGCAAATTTCCGCACAACCGCGACAATTTGTCCCTTACGATGCGGCGTGTTGCCACCTTTAGCAGTCGCCCGGCGCTGTATGCCATGGTATTCAATTCGATGAATATGATGAGGAGATCAGAACCATGTCCGACCTGAAAGATTTCCGGCCGTCCCGGCGCGGGTTTCTGGGCCTGGCGGGGGGCGCGGCGGCATTGTCGCTGAGCGCCCCCGCCCCGGCCCGCGCTCAGGCCATTTCCACGAAGGCGAAAATCGTCATCCTCGGCGCAGGAGCCGCCGGCACAGGGATGGCCAACCGCCTTGTGGAGCGCCTCGAGGGCGCCGAGATCACGATCCTCGATGGCCGCAAGCAGCATTGGTATCAGCCGGGCTTCACGCTGATCGCCTCGGGTCTGAAACCGGCGGGCTATTCGGTCTCGGGCACCGGCGACTGGCTGCCCAAGGGCGTGAAATGGGTCGAGGATTACGCGGCCAACATCGACCCGGAGGCGCAGCTCGTCACCACCCAGGGCGGCGAGAAACTGGCCTATGACTATCTGATCCTTGCCACCGGGCTCAGCCTCGACTGGGCGGCGATCGAGGGCTTCTCGCTCGATCAGGTGGGGCAGAACGGCATCGGCGCGGTCTATGCCGGCCCCGACTATGCCGAGGCGACCTGGCGCGCGATGGACGCATTCACCACCAAGGGGGGCGTGGGCCTGTTCGGGCGCCCCGCGACCGAGATGAAATGCGCAGGCGCGCCGCTGAAATACACCTTCATCACCGACGATTATCTGCGCCGCAAGGGCACGCGCGCGGCCTCGCAGATCATCTATGCCGCCAATAACGAGGCGCTGTTCTCGGTCCCGGTGGTCAATGAAAAGGTGAAGCTGCTGTTTACCAAGCGCGGCTTTGACACGCGCTGGAACCATATCCTGACCGGGATCGACGCGGGCGCGAAGACCGCCTATTACAAGATCCCGGAAAAGCGGGTGCTCAATCCCGATGGCACGGTCACCGTCACCGGGGAAACGACCACCTCCATCGCCTATGACTTCACCAATGTGATCCCGCCGCAGCGCGCCCCCAAGGTGGTGCGCGAGTCGGGTCTGAGCTGGGCTGACAAATGGGTCGATCAGGGCTGGATCGAGGTCGATCAGGGCACCCTGCGCCATCTGCGCTATCCCAATGTCTTCGGCGTGGGCGATATCAACGGCGTGCCCAAGGGCAAGACCGCAGCCAGCGTGAAATGGCAGATCCCGGTGGTCGAGGATCATCTGGTCGCCGATATCGCCGGGCGCGAGGGCACCGAGGTCTATAACGGCTATACCTCGTGCCCGATGATCACCAAGATCGGCCGCGCGATGCTGATCGAGTTCGATTACAAGAACAACCTCACCCCGTCCTTCCCCGGGGTGATCGCGCCGCTCGAAGAGCTGTGGATTTCCTGGCTGATGAAGGAAATCGCGCTGAAACCCACCTATAACGCGATGCTGCGCGGCAAGGCCTGAGGAGAGACCCGATGAAGGATATGACACTGGAAACCCTGATCGCGGTGCTCGAGGAAATCTTCGGCCGCGGTCTGTTCTGGGCGATGGTCGCGGTGGCGGCCGTGGTGACGGCGGCCTATCTGTTCGTGCTGATCCGCGACCGGCACCTGTCGGCGCGCAAGTTTCTGGCCGCGCAGCTTTTCATGCCGGTCGGCGCGGTGGCGGCGGTGCTCTTCGTGCAAGGCGTCACCAGCTCGGGCTTTGCCGATATCGGCGGGCCGATCGACTGGATCGTGCTGCTGGGCGTGGCGGCGATGGGCGCGATCGGGATCGCGATCCTCGTCTATACGGTGCAGGCGCTGGTCGCGGGCAAGTCCCGTCAGGCCGACTGAACGGGCTGACGCCCCAGGGATAAGAAACAGCGGGCGGCCCAAGGGCCGCCCGCTTGCGTTCGATCCGGGCCGGTGCCGGGTCAGACCGCCGCCCCGGTCAAAGCGCGCGGGTCGAGAAATACCAATCGACCGTATTATAGCCCTCGCCCGCACGGGCCAGCGCCGCCTCGGGCGTGGCCGGGGTCGGCACGATCACCTCATCGCCCGGTTTCCAGTTCTCGGGCATCGCGCATGTATTCGCATCCGCCACCTGCAGGGCAACCAGCAGGCGATAGATTTCATCGACCGAGCGCCCGGCGACCATCGGATAATAGAGCATCGCGCGCAGCTTGCCCTCGGGGTCGATGAGGAAGGTCGCGCGCACCGCCGCCGTATCCGAGGCCCCCGGCTGGATCATACCACAGGCCTTGGCCACCGCCATGTTCAGATCGGCGATGATCGGGAAGCGCACATCGACGCCGAATTTCTCCTTGATGTTCAGAACCCGGGCGATGTGGCTGTAATGGCTGTCGATCGACAGGCCCAGAAGCGCGGTCCCGCGCGCGGTGAAATCGTCCTGACGCTTGGCGAAGGCGATGAATTCGGTGGTGCAGACCGGCGTGAAATCCGCCGGATGCGAGAACAGGATCAGCCATTTGCCGCGGTAATCGTCGAGCGTCTTGCGGCCATGGGTGGTGGGGGCGTCGAAGGCCGGGGCGGCTTCGTTCAGGCGCGGCCCGGCGGTCTGGATCTCTTGGGTCATATGGCGGTCCTTTGGTCCGTGTTGCGATGCCCCTTGAATAGCGGCTGGCTATTTATAGCGGAAATTGAATATAACGCTTGTCGTTATAGAAGGAGTCTATCAATGATCACGCTCCGCCAGCTGCGCTTCCTGACCGCCGTCGCCGAGACGCTGAACTTCTCGCGCGCGGCCGAGTGCTGCTTCGTCACCCAGCCCACCCTCAGCGCCGGGATAAAGGAACTCGAGGACCGGCTCGGCGTGCAATTGCTCGAACGCACCCGGCGCCGCGTCCTGCTGACGCCGCTTGGCACCGAGATCACCGCCCGCGCCCGGCGCCTGTTGCTGGAGGCCGCCGAGATCGAGACCCTCGCCCAGACCCATCGCAACCCGTTCGAGGGCGATCTGAAGCTCGGCTCGATCCCGACCATCGGGCCCTACCTGCTGCCGCGCGCCCTGCCCGCGATCCGCCGCAGCTTTCCGGCGCTGCGGGTCTATCTGCGCGAGGAGATGACCGAGAGCCTGATCGAGGGGCTGCAGGCGGGGCGGCTCGATCTGATCCTGATCGCCCTGCCCTTCGAGACCGGCCCGCTGGAGATCCTGCCGCTCTTCGAGGATGGCTATCAGCTGGCCTCGCCCGCGCACTGGCCCGCGCCGCAGGGGCCCGAGGCGCTGACCCAGAGCGGGCAGCTCATGCTGCTGGAAAAGGGGCATTGCCTGCAGCGCCACGCCCTCGAGGCCTATCCCGGGCGCATCGTCGCCGCCGAGGACAGCTTCGCCGCGACCAGCCTGACCACGCTGATTGCCATGGTTTCAGAGGGGCTTGGGATCACGCTTCTGCCAGAGCTGGCGGTGAAGGCCGGGATTGGAGGGGGTGGGCAGGTGCGCCTGACGCCGCTGCCCGATGCCTGCCCGCGGCAGGTGGTTCTGGCCTGGCGCCCCGGCTCGGCCCGGGCGGCGCTGTTTCAGAA
>JACXUS010000142.1 GCA_014763785.1 Sphingomonadales bacterium
GACAATCCAACCGTCAGGCTGCCCGCCGTGGCCACCTGATCAAGCCCTGACCTCTCCGAGGGTCGGCGCTCCTACACCACGCCGCGGGGCACTATCCTGCACCCCGCCCATGAGGCCCGCGCGGCCGAGATCGTGCGCGAGATGATGCCCGGCGTGATGCTGACGGTGGGCTCGGAGCTCTACCCGCAGGTGCGCGAATACACCCGCACCTCGACCGCCATCGTGAACGCCTATCTCGGGCCGATCCTCGCGAAATATGTCGAGGCGGTGGACCGTCAGTTCCGCGCGATGGGCGCGAAAAACCCGGTGCGCTATTTCCAGTCGAACGGCGGGCTTGCGACCGGCGAGGTGGTCGCCAATCAGGCGGTCTATGCGATCAACTCGGGGCCAGCGTCCGCGCCGCAGGCAGCCCTTTACCTCGGCCAGCCCTATGCCGAGGACAACCTGATCACCGTCGACATGGGCGGGACCTCGTTTGATATCACCCTGACCTGGCAGGGGGCGGCGAATGTGTCGAAAAACATCGACTTCCTGCGCTACCGGATCGGCATTCCGATGATTCAGGTGGAAACCTTGGGCGCGGGCGGCGGCTCGATCGGCTGGATCGACCCGATGGGCCTTCTGCAGATGGGGCCGCAATCGGCGGGCTCGGAACCGGGTCCCGCCTGCTATGGCCGCGGCGGCACGCTGCCCACGACGACCGATGCGAACCTTGTCCTTGGCTATCTCAACCCCGAAGGCCTCGTCGGCGGGCGCCTGCCCTTGGATGTGGCGCGCGCGCGAGGCGATCCGGGTGCATCTGGCCGAGCCGCTGGGGCTCAGCATCGAGCGCGCGGCCTATGGCATGTTCACCATCGTCAACACCAACATGGTCAACGGCATCCGTCGCGTCTCGGTCGAGCGCGGCTATGACCCGCGCGACTTCGTGCTGAACTGCGCGGGCGGGGCGACGGGGGCGCATATCACGGCGCTCGCGCGCGAAATCGGCATCCGCAAGGTGATGATCTCGAAGCTCGCCTCGGGGCTTTGTGCTTACGGGCAGATCCTGTCGGATGTGAAATACAACCACATGGCCCCGGCCGCCCTGCGCCTTGAAGGGGCCGAGACGGCCGCGACGCTCGATCAGCTTTTCAACGGGCTCGAGGCCAAGGGCCGCGCCGATCTGGCCGCGGACGGCTTCGGCCCCGAACGCATCGCGATCCGCCGCAGCCTCGACATGCGCTATGTCGGTCAGGTGCATGAATGCACCGTTAGCGTCGATCCGTTCGAGATCACCGAAGCCAGCCTCGAGCGGCTGAAGGCCGCCTTCCACGCCCGCCATGAAGAGCTCTACACCTATGCCGAGCCGCAAAGCCCGGTCGAGGTGGTGAACGTGGAAAGCGCGATCCTTGGCCGGGTCGAGCGGCCGAACCGAATGGTGATCGCCAAGGGCACCGGCGCCGAGGCCGCGCTGAAGGGTGTGCGGCCGATGATCTTCGCGCCCGACGGGATCGCGCAGGAAACGCCCGTGTTCGGGGGGGCCAAACTGGGCGCGGGCGATACGGTCCGCGGCCCCGCGGTGATCGAAGAAATCACGACGACGCTGGTGATCGAGCCGGGCTGGACCGCCGTGCTCGATGCGAATGGCACCTATGTCGTCCGCGCGGATTGACCCCAGGCGCGCCCTGCGGGCGGGGGTGCGGGGGCGGCGCGCCCCGGTTTCAACCGGGGCGCGCCGCCCCTGCCCCGACCTTGCGCCCGGTCTAGTCCTGCGGCGCAGGGCTCGCGCCGGGCAAGAGCGCGCCGGTCAGCGCAGGCGCGCCGTCCAGCACATCCGCCTCCAGCGCCGCCCGCGCCGCAGCCCCGTCGCGGCGCAACAACCCGCGCAGGATCGCGTCGTGATACTCGGCCGTGCGCAGCATATTGGCGCGGTCCGGCGTCTGGTCGCGCACCACGGGCCCAAGCCGCATCCAGAGCGGATCGAGCAGCGCCTCGAGGAAGTGGATCCGCGCCGCCGCAGCCAGCCCGCGATGGAACCGCAGGTTCGCCGCCAGAAAGGCCGCCGTATCGCCGCGCTCGGCCGCCGCGCGCATCCCGGTGTTTTCCTCCGAAAGATCGGCCAGATCGGCCTCGCTCCGCCGCTCTGCGGCCGCCCCGATCACCCCGGTTTCCAGCATCAGACGCAGCCGCAGCAGATCGGCGCGCTGCTCGGGGCTCAGCCGCGGCACCATCATCGTGCGCCCCGCCGTGCCCACCAGCGCGCCGAGGCTTTCGAGCCGCTGCAGCGCATCGCGCACCGGCATCAGGCTGGTGCCCATCTCGGCGGCCAATGCGCGCAGCGGCAGCTTCTGCCCGGCGGCAAAGCGCCCCGCCATCAGATCGGCGCTGAGGCGGCGAAACACCTGTTCATGCAGCGGGCCTGTCGGGGCGGGATCGGGCTTGCGGTCGGGCATCGGCGCTCCGGTCGAAAAATCGTTATAACAATTGACGCGACTCCTTGCGCAAGGCAAGGCGAAATGCTTGAGTTATCGAAACTGTTATAACAAATCCCCCGGGGGTCCCATGTCCGTCTCCAATTCGCTGGCCGAAGCCGACATCGCCTCGGTGCTGCATCCCAACACCAATGCGCGGCTGCATGAAAAGAACGGGCCCCTGATCATCGAGCGCGGCGATGGCATCCGGGTCTGGGACACCAACGGCAAGGATTATATCGAGGGGCTCGCCGGGCTCTGGTCGGTGGCGGTGGGCTTTTCCGAAAAGCGCCTCGCCGAGGCCGCCTATCAGCAGATGCTGAAGCTGCCCTATTACCATAGCTTCTCCTCGAAATCGCACGAGCCCTCGATCCGGCTCGCCGAGAAGCTGATCGAGATGACGCCCGCGGGCCTCGATCGCGTCTTCTTCACCAATTCGGGCTCCGAGGCGAATGACACGATCGTCAAGCTCGTCTGGTATTACAACAACGCCCGCGGCCTGCCGCAGAAGAAGAAATTCCTCGCGCGCACCAAGGGTTATCACGGCATCACCGTGGCCGCGGGCAGCCTGACCGGCCTGCCCGTCAACCACAAGGATTTCGACCTTCCCGCCATCCCCGTGCGGCACCTCACGTGTCCGCACCACTACCGCTTCGGCCTCCCCGGCGAGAGCGAGGCAGATTTTGCCGCGCGCCTCGTCGCGGAGGCCGAGGCGGTCATTTTGGAGGAAGGGCCCGAAACCATCGCCGCCTTCATCGGCGAGCCCTTGATGGCCGCAGGCGGCGTGATGCCGCCGCCGGAGGGCTACTGGCCGGGGATCGAGGCGCTCTGCCGCAAATACGATATCCTGCTGGTGTCCGACGAAGTGATCTGCGGCTTTGGCCGCCTCGGCACGCCGTTTGGCTGCCAGAAATACGGGTTCACCCCCGATATCATGACGGTCTCGAAACAGATCGTCTCGTCCTATATGCCGCTTGCCGCGGTGATCTTCTCGGATGCGATCTATCAGGTCGTGGCCGACAATACCGGCAAGCTCAACAGCTTCGGCCATGGCTTCACCGCCTCGGGGCACCCGGTGGCGACGGCGGTCGCGCTGGAGAACCTCGCGATCATCGAGGAACAGGACCTGATGGGCAATGCCGCGCGGCTCGAGGCCACCTTCCAGGCGGGGCTGCGCGCGCTTGGGGATCATCCGCTGGTCGGCGAGGCGCGCGGCGCGGGGCTGATCGGCGCGCTCGAACTGGTGACCGACAAGGCGACGAAGCGGCCCTTCGACCCGATCGGCCGCGTGGGTGCCATCGCCGCCGAGGAAGGCCATGCCGCGGGGCTGATCTTCCGCGCGATCGGCGATCAGCTCGCGCTCTGCCCGCCGCTGATCGTGACCGAGGCCGATATCACCGAGATCTTCACGCGGATGCGCACCGCCCTTGATCGCACCGCCGCGCGGCTTGCCGCCGAGGCCTGAGGCCCCCCGGAAAACCGCAAACGCCCGGAGCATTGGCCCGGGCGTTTTTCATGGCGCGACACTCCGCCGCCGCGCCCGTCCCCGGCCGGCCTCCGGCGGGAGTATTTCAGCCAAGAAGAAACCCCTGAGCTTCTTCTTGGTCCAAATACTCGCCTGTGCAACGCCCACCGCACGCGCACCGCGGGGAACGGGGCCGCACCCGCAGGCACAGCCCCGTCCGGGGTTACTTCAGCAGCGCCTCCATCGGCACAGGCTCCGAGATCGTCCATTCATCGACCACGCCCGGCGTGCCGCCCGCGACCTCGACGATCAGGTAGCGCGCCTTGTTCTGGTGGTGCAGCTCGGGGGTGAAGGTGCGCGGCCCGAAAAGCGTGGGCTCGTCGGTCATCTTCTCGAGCTCCGCCACCACCGCCGCGCTGTCGATGCTGCCCGCGCGCTCGACCGCCTTGGCCCAGACGTCGATCATCACATAGCCCGGATAGGTGTATTGCGTCGCGGGATCGGCGCCGGTCTTTTCCTTGTAGAGCGCGTTGAAGGCGACCACATCGGGGTTCGGGTCATCGCCATAGACCGAGCCCTGCACCGGCACATAGAAGTTCGACAGATCCGGCACCGCCGAGAGCCAATAGCTGCCATCCACCGCCGAGCCATTCAGGATCATCGAAGTGATCCCCGCCGCGCGGATCTGTTTGATGGCCGACACCGCGCCCGGCATCATCGTGCAGAGCATGATCGCATCGGGCTCCTCGGGCAGCGCCTTGATCCGGCTGATCTGCGCCGCGATCGAGGCGTCATCGTTCTTGAACACATCCTCGCCCGCCAGTTTGGCGTCAGCCAGCGTGGGCAGCATCCAGTCGAACCCATCGCAGACCCCCTTGCTGTAGACATAGGAGGTATCAAGCAGGCGATAGAAATCGCGCGCGCCCTTCTTCTCAAAGGCCCATTCGGCCATCGTCGCGCCCTGCACCGCCGCCAGAACCGAGGCCGAGAAGCTGAGCGGCCCCACCCCCTGCACGCCCGCCTTGATCGATTCCGCGCAGAGGAAGAACGAGATTTTCCCCGAGCTTTCGGCCGTCAGCGCGGCGGGCGCGCCGAAGTCGTAATCGCAGGACACGACGACCATATCGGCGCCCGCATCGAGCACGCTCAGGCCCGCCTTGGCGCCCTCGGCGCGGTCGGTCTTGGTGTCGGCATTGACCACCTTGATCTGTTTGCCCAGAAGCCCGCCCGCGGCGTTGATTTCCTCGATGCGGATCATCGCGGCATCCTGCGCGGGCTTGTCATAGGCCTGCATGAAGCCGGTCTCGGCGGTGGCGAAACCCACCACGATATTGCCATCGGCATCCTCGGCCAGCGCGCCGGTCATCGGCGTGAGGGTAAGCGCGAGGGTGCTGAGGCCGGTCAGAAGTCGGGTGCGGATCATCTTGTCTCTCCTGTTGGTTTGTTCTGGTGGGTTTGGGTTGTCAGGCGTCCCCGGCGGGGACGTTTGCGGGTTTGGCGGCGCGCGGCCGCCCGGCGCCGAGCCATGCAGGCACGGCGAATTCATGGGCGAAAAGGCCTGCGGGGCGGCGCGCAAGGATCACGATCATCACCACGCCAAGCAGGATCTCCTGCAAGCCGCCCGGCAGGGCGACGGTGACCTCGCCCAAGGCTACGCCACGTTCGAGCGCGCGCAGGCCCTCGATCAGCAGCGACAGCAGCACCACCCCCATCACCGCGCCGGTGAGCGTGCCGATGCCGCCCACGACCAGCATGGAAAGCGTGATGAAGGTCAGCCCCAGATAGAAGGTGTCGGGCGTGACGACCCCGATCGAATGCGCCATCAGCGCCCCGCCCAAGCCCATCACCGCGCCCGACAGCGTAAAGGCCACAAGCCGCACCTTGGGAATGTCTACGCCTGAGGCCAGCGCCGCGGTCGGCTCATCGCGCGCCGCGCGCAGCGCCAGCCCATGGCGCGAGATCGCATGGGCCCAGGCGATGAACACCGCGGCAATGGCGCCAATTAGATAGGGCCAGATCGTGCGGACAATCGGGATGCCCACGACCGAATTGGTGGCCGAGGTGACGCTTTCCCAATTGGCATAGATCGTGTTGATCATCGCCAGCATGGCGAAGGTCGGGCACCATCGACAGGCCCATCCGCGCGATCTCTTCGGGGGCGCGGCCGGTGATCTCGGCGCCGCCAAAGTCGATGCGGCCCGCGGCGGGCGGCGTCACCCCGGCAATGGCCCGCATCAGCGAGGATTTCCCCGCGCCGTTCGGGCCGGTGATGAACAGGATCTCGCCCTCGCCCAAGCGCAGCGACAGATCGCGCACCGCGGTCAGGCGGCCATAGCGGATCGTGATGTCCGACAGCGCCAAGAGGCTCATTGCAGCACCTCCAGCACCGGCAGGGGCCTGTCGGCGGCGCTGCCCATATAGGCGTGGCGCACGGTGTCCGAGGCGCGGATCTGTTCGGGCGGGCCGTGCTCGATCACCGCGCCGGAATCGAGCACGACGATATGGTCGCAGGTTTGCAGAACAAGGCCCACGTTATGCTCGATGAGGAGCACGCCGCAGTTGAGTTCACTCGCGATGCGGCGGATCAGGGCGGCGAGCTCGGCGGCCTCCGGCGCGCTCATGCCCGCGGCGGGCTCGTCCAGCAGGATATAGCCCGGCCGCCCCATCAGCGCGCGGCCAATGGCCACGCGGCGCTCGTCGGTATAGGGCAAAGTGCCCGCGATGCGCTCGGCCAGGGGCGCGATGCCGACCCAGTCGAGCATCGCGCGCGCCTCGGCAATGGCGGCGCGACGCGAGAGGCCGAGGCCCACCCCCGTCACCTCGAGATTGTCGATCACCGGCAGCTCGCGAAAGAGCCGCCCGCCCTGAAAGGTGCGCGCGATGCCGCGGCGGCGCAGCTGATGCGGCGCGAGGCCCGCAAGGCTCGCGCCGTCCAGTTTCACCGCGCCCGAGGTCGGCGCCTGAAATCCGGTGAGCACATTGACAAGGGTCGTCTTGCCCGCGCCATTCGGGCCGATGAGGCCGGTGACATGGCCAGGGGTCACGCTCAGGCGCACCTCGGAGAGCGCCTTGAGCCCGGCGAAGGCCACGGAAATGGTGTCAGCTTCGAGTTGGCGCATGGCCCCCGTCTGTCCTTTCGCATTGCAAAGGGCAGCCGGTCCCGAAAGCGATGCCTTCGGGGTGGGTCGCCCTCCCTGTGATCGGCGGCCTCTTTGGCGGGCCGTCCGTTGGCTTCAAACCTCGCGCGCGGCGCGCGGGGCTGTCTTGTCGCGGGGCGCGCGGCTTTTTGTCAGCGCGCGCGGGCCGCCGGGGCGCCACAGCCTGCGGCGGCGTCTGGGGCCGGGGCGCCGCAGCCCCCAAGGGG
>JACXUS010000443.1 GCA_014763785.1 Sphingomonadales bacterium
GGACCTCGGCCTGACCGACGCGGCGAACCGGGCGCTCGAGTCCGCGAATGTCTACCGTGGCGCCGCGCGCGACCTGGCCGAAGGGGCCCGTGCGCCGCTCGAAAGCTGGCAGGCGCTGCGCGATGCCGTGCGCGGCACCGACGAGGACGGCGCAGATGCGCTCACCGAGGCCACCGGTGCGGCCGAGCGGCTGGAAACGGCGCTTGGCGATGCCGGGCGCGCAGCAACAGATGCAGGCGCGGCGGCCGGAGCCGCCGCCGCTGCCGCGGAGCCCGCGACCGAGGCCGCCGTCACGGGCTGGCAGGCGGTCACCGCCGCGCTGTCGGACTACGCCAGCAAGGCGCGCGACATCGGCGGCGATATCGGCCAGAGCCTCGTCGGCGCCTTCCAGTCCGCCGAAAATGCCGTCGGCCAGTTTGTGAAGACCGGCAAGCTGAACTTCCGCGATCTGGTCACCTCGCTGCTCGCCGATCTCGCCCAGCTGGCGGCGCGGCGGTTCATCCTCGGGCCGATCGCCAACGCGCTCTCCGGCGTGTTCTCCGGTGCGGGCGGGATCTTCGCCAACGTCCTGCATGCGGGCGGTATGGTCGGATCGGCCGGACCCTCGCGGACGGTCCCGGCCATGGCCTTCGCCGCCGCGCCCCGGATGCATGGCGGCGGCATGGCGGGGCTACGCCACGACGAAGTGCCCGCGATCCTGCAGCGCGGCGAGCGGGTGCTGTCGCGGCGAGAGGCGCAGGCCTACAGCGCGGGCGGCGGGGTCAACGTCACCATCATGGCCCGTGACGCCGAGAGCTTCCGCCAATCAAGGACACAGGTGGCCGCGGACATCGCTCGCGCCGTGTCGCTCGGGCGGAGGGGCATGTGATGGCGTTCCACGAGGTCCGGTTTCCCGACAACATCAGTCGCGGCGCGCGGGGCGGGCCCGAAAGGCGCACCCAGATCGTCGAGCTCGCCTCTGGCGACGAGGAGCGCAACGCCAGCTGGGCCAACTCGCGCCGCCGCTACGATGTCGCCTACGGCATCCGCCGTGCCGACGATCTGGCGGCGGTGGTCGCCTTCTTCGAGGCGCGCAACGGTCGCCTCCATGGCTTCCGCTTCAAGGACTGGGGCGACCACAAGTCCTGTCTGCCTTCGGGCACGCCGTCGCCGACCGACCAGGCGATCGGCACCGGCGACGGCACGACGACCGCCTTCCAGCTGGTCAAGCGCTACACCTCCGGGGCGCAATCCTGGACGCGCGCCATCGCCAAGCCGGTGGCTGGAACCGTGCGCATCGCGCTCGGCGGAGTCGAGCAGCTTTCCGGCTGGTCCGTCGACACCATGACCGGCGTCGTGACCTTCATCACCACATTCGGCAGGCTGCCGGAGCTCGACCGGCAGGGCCGGCCGAAGATGTTCTACTCCCAGCGCATCCACGACAAATGCTACCGGCGGCCGCATTTCGACGCCGGCCAGTTTGTCGAGACCTGGGACGACGAGGGCGCCCGCAAGGGCTTCTGCCTCTACAAGATGGGCTGCAAGGGACCGACCACCTACAACGCCTGCTCGACCGTGCGCTGGAACGAGGGCGTCTCGTTCCCCATCCAGTCCGGACATGGC
>JACXUS010000444.1 GCA_014763785.1 Sphingomonadales bacterium
CAGCCGTCCCCCTGCCCGTTCCCCAACGGCCCCCGGGCCACGCCGCAGCCGATGCCGGATGCGGCCCGGCTGCGCCTGCGCCATGCGCCGCGTGGCGGGCCCGGCTTGCTGCAGCTGCACCATGCAGCAACGGTATCAAGCCCCTGAACAAATGGTATTTGATCGCATCGCTCCGCCCGCCCAAAGTCATCTCACCGGCGCGGCAAGATCGGATCCAGACCCGGACCGATCCGGCGCCAGCAGGAGGAGCAAGCATGCCGATCATCCAGATCAACATCATGGAAGGTCGTACCGAGGCCCAGAAACAGGCGCTGATGCGCGAGGTCACCCGCGCCGCGGTGGACACGCTCGGCGTGCGCCCCGAAGCGGTGCGCATCATCGTGCAGGAAATCCGCTCGGGGCATTTCGCGGTCGCAGGCGAGCCAAAACATGCCGAGGCCGGGCCCGAGCCCCGCGCCGCGGCCCCCAACGGCCAGTCCAATGGCCATGCGGCGGCAGGCGCGCTCTGAGCCCACCGCCAGATCACAAGCTTCAGGGAGGAACCATGAGCTTTCAGGAACAGATCCACGACGTCGCGCAACTGGCCTGCGTCGAACTTTTCACCCCGAAATTCGAGGAGAGCTTCTGGTTCTTCCACGATGTTCTGGGCATGACCCCGACCGAGGACGATGGCACATCCTGCTATCTGCGCGCCTATGAGGACCGCTATCACCACTCGCTGAAACTGACGCGCGCCGATCATGCGGGCGTGGGGGTCGTGGGCTGGCGCGCCGCCTCGCCGCAGGCGCTGGAACGCCGTGTGGCCGCGATCGAGGCCTCGGGCACCCCCGGCAAATGGGTCGAGGGCTACAAGGGCTATGGCCGCGCCTATGAATTCGCGACCCCCGATGGCCACCGCCAGCATCTGTTCTGGGATGTCGAGTATTATCAGGCCCCGGCCGAGCTGAAATCGAAGCTCCTTTCGCGCGCGCAGAAGCGTCCGCTGCGCGGTGTGCCGGTGCGCCGGATCGACCATATCAACCTGCTCGCCTCGGATGTGACGCGCAATGCGCGCTTCATGCAGGACAATCTGGGCTTCCTCAAACGCGAGAACGTCGTCTTCGGCGGCGAGCAGGAGCTGGCCTGCTGGCTCTCGGTCAGCCCGCTGGTGCATGAGGTGGCCTTCACGAAGGATCAGGCGGGCGCAGGCAACCGGCTGCATCATCTGGCCTTCTGGTATGGCAATCAGGGGCAGATGCTGGATCTGGCCGATATTCTGCAGGAATATGACGTGCATATCGAGGCGGGCCCGGCCAAGCATGGCGTGAGCCAAGCCTATTTCATGTATGTCTATGAGCCCGGCGGCAACCGGATCGAGCTGTTTGGCGACACCGGCTATCTGATCTTCGACCCGGACTGGAAAACCCTGACCTGGGACGAGAGCAACTTCTTCAACGGCGGCGGCGTGTGGTTTGGCGGCGAGCTGCCGCAGGACTTCTTCGTCTATGGCACGCCGATCCTCGAGGCGGCGATGGCCGGTGCAGACGGGGACGCGGGCGCGGCCCCGGCGGCGCGCGACACCGTCGCGGAACCGGCCGAGTAAGCGGGCCCCGCCCCGCACC
>JACXUS010000143.1 GCA_014763785.1 Sphingomonadales bacterium
GACCGCGTCCCGCGGCAGCCGCTTCTTCGCTGTCGATGTTTGTCCCATGGGGTCTTCCTCCTTCCCAAGAATAGCATGGAAAGAAGGTTAAGTGGACAGTTCAAGGAGTTGGCCGCTGGCACCAAGAAGAACTATCGCCGCCATTGCGAGGATATCCGTGAGAAGAATGGCTCCAAGGATGTGCGGCACTTCAAGCGGGCCGACGCGCTGCGCGTGCGGGATGAGTTGAAGGAGACTTGGTCGAAGGCCAATGAACGGATCGCTGTGCTGTCGATCCTGTTGCAGCGGGCGGTGGATCTTGAGTGGATCGAACGAAACCCTGTTGTGGGCATCCGCAAGCTGAAGGGGGCGGCCTATGAGGCTTGGCCTGCGGACAAGCTGGAGGCCTATGAGCGGTATTGCGACGAGCATGGCCTGTCGGTCGCGCGCACGATTTACGAGCTTGCGATCGGCACGGGGCAGCGGCTCGGGGATTGCGTGGCGATGAAGTGGGACGATTTCGACGGCGAGTATATGTCGGTCGTTCAGCAAAAGACGGGCACGAAGATCGACGTTTACTGCCCGGCGCGGTTACAGGCCTATCTTGCTGGGCTTCCCCGGCGCGGAAAGCACATCCTTGCCAAGACTGCGACCGAGCCGCTTGGCAAACGGCAAGTGCAGAAGGCCGTAGAGGACGTGCGCGAAGCGATTGGCGTCAAGGAGGGGGGTGACAGGCTGGTGCCCCACGGGTGGCGCTACACGGCGGCCAAAGAGTTGGCTGATGCCGATGTCGATATCCGCGACATCCAAGCCGTCACAGGGCACAAGACCCTTGAGATGGCGCAGAAATATGCCTCGGGCGCGGATCAGAAAAAGGCGTCGAAGCGGGCTCAGCAGAAGCGGGAACGAAACAGCGACAAATCGGGAAAGTGCGAAACTAACTGCGAAACTTCGCCGGTGTCGCTGGGGCAAACAAAGGAGAAACCAGAGAATGATCAATGATTTCAAAGTGGTGCGGGTGAAGGGACTCGAACCCCCACGCCAAAGGCGCCAGAACCTAAATCTGGTGCGTCTACCAATTCCGCCACACCCGCATCAGTGCGCTTCTAGCAACACTCGGCGCGCCAGCCTAGGGGGCGCTGCAAAAAACCTCGCGAGGGGCACATTTCTGCCTTAGGCTGCTGGTTAATAAATAATGAACGCCGGCATCGTCCGGCGGATCGAGGCAGAGCAGGACCACCGATGACCAAGGATGTCACCGGACGCGATGCGGGCGCGGAGCCCGGCATCCGTCAGACGATTCAATGCGTGCGGATGAATGTCGCGGCCGAGACGGGGCTGGCGCAGGGCACGCGGGTGCTGACGCTCGACGGGGCGCTGCCGGTCGAATATCTCAGTCCCAGCGATCGGGTGGTGACGCGCGGCGGCATGCGGCTCTTGCGGGCGGTGCAGGTGACGCAGGCGCGCGGGCCGCTCTTGCGGGTTGCGGCGGGCACTTTGGGTCATGACCGGCCGGAAAAGCCGCTTCTGGTTGGCGCGCGGGCACAGGTTTTGCTGCGCGGCTGGCGGGCGCAGGCGATGTTCGGGCAGCGCGAGGCGCTGGTCGGTCTGGCGCGGCTGGTCGATGGCGTGAACGTGTGCCGCGTGGCGGGCGAGGGGCGGCGGCTCTTCACGCTGCATTTCGACATGGCCGAGGTGCTTTATGCCGAGGGCGTCGAGATCGGCGCGCGGGTGGCCAGCGTCAAGGTCTGAGCCGGGCCATCGGTCTCATCACGAAAGTTCTATAGACCCAGCCCGCGGAACACCCGCGGCAGCGCGTCGGGCAGGTCCTCGGCGATGAGCCCGGGGCCGAAGCTGCGCGCAGCCTCGGCATGCAGCCAGGTGCCGGTGCAGGCGGCGGCGAAGGGGGGCAGGCCCCGCGCCATCAGCCCCGCGATGATCCCCGCCAGCACATCGCCCGCGCCGGCGGTGGCAAGCCAGGGCGCGGCATGCTCGCCCGTGGCGCTATGGGCGGCGACCTCGCCCGCGGGGGTGGCGATCACGGTTTCGGGCCCCTTCAGCAGCACGCAGGCCCCGGCGCGCTCGGCCGCGGCGCGGGTGACATGGGCGCGCAGCGGCAGGCTGTCGCCGCCCTCGGCCAGCGTCTGCGCCAGATCGGGGAAGAGGGCACGGAACTCGCCCAGATGCGGGGTCAGCACCGCGCCGGGATGCAGCGCATGGAAGAACGGCTGGGGATCGGTCTCATAGGTGCTCAGCGCATCGGCATCGAGCACCGTCGGGCGCTTGCCCCAAAGTGCCGCGGGCACCATTTCGGCCGCGCGCGCCAGCCCAAGCCCCGGCCCAAGGCAGAGCGCGGTGATCCGCGGATCGGCCATCATGCCGCGCAGACTATAGGCATCGGGCAGCACGGTGAGCATGACCGCATTGAGCTGCGCGGCATTCTCGGCCAGCGCGGCCTGCGGGCACAAAAGCGTCACCAGCCCCGCGCCGCTGCGCAGCGCCGCCCGCGCCGCCAGCCGCGCAGCCCCCCCGCGGCCCATGCCGCCCGACAGCACCAGCGCATGGCCATGGCTGTATTTATGCCCGGCCTCGCCCTTGGCCAGCGCGGCGCGCATCTCTTCGGTGGGTTCGATGGGGCGGATCACGGGGCAGCCTCCGGCGGGGATATTTGCAGCAGATGAAAGCAGCCGTAGCATCGGTGCAAGCCCTGAGGATTTGGTTAATGCGCCTCAGAGCCCGATTGGCGCGGTGATCACCGGCACACCGGCGGCGCGCAGCGCGGCATGGACGGGCTTCTCGGCATGAAAGGTCACCACCAGATCGCAGGGCGCGCAGGGCCAGTCGTCGAGCGTCGGATCGGTATCGGCCGCAAGCCCCGAGGGCAGATCGACCGCGGCGATCCGGGCGCCGCTTGCGCGCATCGCGGCGAAGATCGCCCCAAACCCCTCGAGCGGGCGCGTCAGGCCGATGCCGAAGAGCGCATCGACGATCAGATCGGGCGTGCCGAAATCGGGCTGGGCGGGCAGGCCCGCGACCGTGCCGATCCGCAGCCAGCGGGCGTGGTTCGCGCCCGCATCGGGCGGTAGCCGCGCGGGGTCGCCATAGAGATAGACGGCGACCCGCCACCCGCGCCGCCGCAGCGCCCGCGCAATGACGAACCCATCGCCGCCATTATTGCCCGGCCCGCAAAGCACCACCGCCTGCGGGCGATGCGCGGCAGCCCCGTGCGGCGGGGCAGGGGGCGCGAGCCCCGGCCACTGCGCCAGCACCGCGGCCACCGTGGCAAGGCCCGCGCGCTCCATCAGCTCGAGGCCGGTGACGCGTCCGGCGGCAATCGCGGCGGCCTCTGTGGCGCGCATTGGGGCGCTTGTCAGGATTTCAGTCATATTTTCGCTCGAATCGTTTACATTCCGCCTAAATGATGTGCTCTTTGCTGCGTTTTTAATCGTGCCTGCCGGAATCCCAAGGCCGCTTCCGCCCCGAAAAGCCTAGCCGATTGCGGCTCTGCGTGGAAAGTGGTCAGAGGGTTGCGGCACCAGACCAGACGGGGAGTCGGCGAATGAAAAAAGTCGAGGCGATCATCAAGCCCTTCAAACTCGATGAGGTGAAGGAAGCCCTGCAGGAAGCGGGGATTCAGGGCCTGTCGGTGATCGAGGTCAAGGGCTTCGGCCGGCAGAAGGGGCATACCGAGCTCTATCGCGGCGCCGAATATGTCGTGGACTTCCTGCCCAAGGTGAAGATCGAAATGGTCCTGCCCGACGAGATGGTCGAGGCGGCGATCGAGGCGATCACCAGTGCCGCGCGCACCGAGAAGATCGGTGACGGCAAGATTTTCGTCAGCCCGGTGGAGACCGCGATCCGGATCCGCACCGGCGAGACGGGCGACGACGCCCTCTGACCGATCCGAATTCGGGCCGGAGGAGTGATCGGGCCCGAAACCCATGCTCAACGAAAGGGTAGATGAATGAGCGCTGTCAAAAAAGCTCTTGAACTGATGAAGGCGGAGGAAGTCGAATATGTCGACGTCCGCTTCACCGACCCGCGCGGCAAGCTGCAGCACGTGACGCTGGTCGCCGATCTGGTGGACGAAGACTTCTTCGAGGAAGGCTTCATGTTCGACGGCTCGTCGATCGCTGGCTGGAAGTCGATCGACCAGTCCGACATGAAGCTGATCCCGGATGCGGGTTCGGTCTATATCGACCCCTTCTATGCCGAAAAAACCATGTGCGTGCATTGCGACGTGGTCGAGCCCGACACCGGCGAAGCCTATGAGCGTTGCCCGCGTCAGGTTGCGCACAAGGCCGAAGCCTATCTGAAGGCGAGCGGCATCGGTGACGCCGCCTATTTCGGCCCCGAAGCCGAATTCTTCATCTTCGACGACGTGCGTTACTCGGTTACGCCCGCGAAAGTGTCCTATCAGATCGACGCGGAAGCGGCGGCCTGGAACACCGATGCGCCGATGGAAATGGGCAACCTCGCCCATCGCGCCGGCCACAAGGGCGGCTATTTCCCGGTGAACCCGGTTGACGAAGCCCAGGACCTGCGCGGCGAGATGCTCTCGACCATGAAGCGCATGGGCATGAAGGTCGACAAGCATCACCACGAAGTGGCGACCTGCCAGCACGAGCTGGGGATGATCTTCGGTGGCCTCGTCGAGCAAGCCGACAACATCCAGAAATACAAATACGTGATCCACAACGTGGCCCACGCCTATGGCAAGACCGTGACCTTCATGCCCAAGCCCATGAAGGGCGACAACGGCTCGGGGATGCACGTGAACATGTCGATCTGGAAAGACGGCAAGCCGCTCTTCGCCGGGGACAAATACGCCGACCTCAGCCAGGAAGCGCTGTGGTTCATCGGCGGCATCCTGAAGCATGCGAAGACGCTGAACGCCTTCACCAACCCCTCGACCAACAGCTACAAGCGTCTGATCCCGGGCTTCGAGGCCCCGGTTCTGCGCGCCTATTCGGCCCGCAACCGCTCGGGTTGCGTCCGTATTCCGTGGACCGAGAGCCCGAAAGCCAAACGCGTCGAAGCCCGCTTCCCCGATCCGGCGGCGAACCCCTATCTGGCCTTCGCCGCGCTGATGATGGCCGGCCTCGACGGGATCAAGAACAAGATCGACCCGGGCCCGGCTTCGGACAAGGACCTCTACGATCTGCCGCCGGAAGAGCTGGCCGCGATCCCGACCGTCTGCGGCTCGCTGCGTGAGGCGCTGGAATCGCTCGAGGCGGATCACGAGTTCCTGCTGGCCGGTGACGTGTTCACCAAGGGCCTGATCGAGGGCTACATGGCGCTGAAATGGGAAGAGGTCTATGCCTACGAGCATACCCCCCACCCGATCGAGTATCAGATGTACTATTCCTGCTGATCGGCGGGACAGGTTCGGAAAGGGCGCCCTGCGGGGCGCCCTTTTTCGTGGCGCGGGGGCGGTCTGCGGTGCGCGATTTCCCCTCGACAGGGGGGCATGGCTGCGGCAGGGTCGCGACGTTTGAGCCGAAAGACTTGTGATGACGCATTCCCCCTCTCTGCCGATCGAGACGGCGCCGACCGGCGTCGAGATCGCCGATCTCTGCACCCCGTCCCGCCACCGGATCTGGATCGAGCTCGCGATCCCGCTGCCGTGGCTGGCGCTGTCGCTCTGGCTTTATGCGGGGCCGCTCTGGCCGCTGGGCGCAGGCGCGAGCTTCATGTTCTTCCTGTGCTGTCTGCGGCTCAATCACGAGGCGATCCATGGCAATCTGGGCGCGCCCCGCTGGGCCGATCATGCAGTGATGTATGGCTTGAGCGCGCTGATGCTGGGCTCGAACCATGCCGATGCCTGTTGCCACCTTGCGCATCACCGCGACACGATGGGCGATCACGATCACGAGGGGCATTGCGCCAGGATGACCCTCGCGCAGGTGCTGCGCTATGGTCCGCGCTTTCCGCTGGATCTGAACCGCGCCGCCTGGGCTGCGGGGCCGCGCTGGCGGCGGCGGGTGGCGGGCGACTGGGCGCTGGTCGCGGGGTTTGTCGCGCCGGTGGCGCTGTCGGGGCAGGGGTTTCTGGGGCTGCATCTGGCGGCGATGGCGCTGGGGCAGTGCCTTGCGGCCTTCTTCGCGGTCTGGATCACGCATCAGGGCACCGAGGGCACGGGCCTTGCCGGGCGCAGCCAGCGCGGGCCGCTCGCCTTCCTCGCCTATCACATGTTCTATCACCGCGAGCATCACCTGTTCCCGCGCGTCCCGGTCAGCCGCCTGCCGGAGCTGGCGCGCAGGCTCGATGCGCAGCTGCCGGGCTATGCGGCCGGGCGGGCGCCCGTTCTGCGCGCTCTGGACAGATCGTGATGTGCGCCCCCGCGCAGACTATGTTGGGCGCTGTGGAATTGAGCGGGGGCCGCGCAGGCCGCATCTTGGGGTGGTCAATCGCTCAAACGGAGTAACCTGCGATGAAATCCCTTCTGCTGGCCGCTGGCCTTGCCTTCGGTGCCACCGCCGCCCTTGCCGCCTCGGAAACCTACACGCTCGACCCGAGCCACAGCCAGATCGTGTTCAGCTATAACCACCTCGGCTTCTCGACCACCACGGGCATGTTCTCGGGGTTTGAGGGCACGATCCAGTTCGACGCCGAGGACCCGGCCGCGAGCTCGGTCGAGGTCGCTTTCCCGACCGCGAGCCTGATCACCGGCTGGGACGAGCGCAACGCCCACTTCCTGACCGGCGATTTCTTCGACGCCGAAGCCGCGCCGGAAATCAGCTTCAAATCGACCGCGATCGAGGTGACCGGCGAGACGACCGGCAAGATCACCGGCGATCTGACGATCAATGGCGTGACGAAGCCGATCGTTCTGGACGCGACGATGACCCAGATGGGCGAGCATCCGATGGCGAAGAAACCCTGGGTCGGGTTCAACGCCACCACGACGGTGATCCGCAGCGATTTCGACATGGGCCAGTTCGCGCCCTATGTCAGCGATGAGGTTGCGGTGACGATCTCGATCGAGGCGATGAAGGCCGAGTGATCCGCGCCCTTGGCGCAGCGAACGGCCGTCGGGCAACCGGCGGCCGTTTTTCTTTGAGTATTTTTGCCAAGAAGAAGCAGCAAGCGGCGGGTCCTGCAGGTCGGGGCCGCGATGCGCCATCGCGGTGGGGCGGCGGCACTGGCGGCTTGGGCCCGGGCCTTGCTCGGTGCTGGGCGGCGCTGAACATGCCAAAGCCCCGGCGGGACGGGCGCCGGGGCTTTGCTTCTTCTTGGTCGAAATACTC
>JACXUS010000144.1 GCA_014763785.1 Sphingomonadales bacterium
CCACGAGCGTTTCGCCGGGCGCCAGCCGCGCGCGGGTTTCCAGCGCCACATGCGAGGTGCCATAGGCGATCTGGAAGGCCGCCGCCTGATCGAAGTCCATCGCCGCGGGCAAAGGCGTGCAGCGGCTTTCGGGGAAATTGCCCGCCTCGGCGAGCCCGCCTTGCCCGGCAAAGACCGCAACCCGGGTGCCGGGGGCGATCGTCGTGCCGGGGCCTGCCGCGCGCACGGTGCCCGCCAGCTCCATCCCCATCACGAAGGGCGTGGCGGGGGTATCCTGATACTTGCCCTCGATCATCAGCAGATCGGCGAAATTCAATCCGCAGGCAGCAATTTCGATCTGCAAAGCGCCCGGGCCCGGCGCAGGCAGGGGCAGGTCGGTCAGCGCGGGCGGGCTGTTCGGGGCGGCAAGGTGAAAGGCGCGCATCGTCTCTCCGGGTTGGGCAGTGGTCTTCGGCCAGTGGGTCTTCGGCCAGTGGGTCTTCGGGTTCCGGCCCGGGGGCCGGTGCGCGCGAGCATAGCCGGGCAGGCGGCGCGCGGCCATAGGACCAGAGTGCCGGGCGGGGGTGCGGTCGCAAGGTTGCGGGCCTGTGGCCCGGGCGTTGCGAAGCGGGAAACGGGCGCGCGCTGCGGCGCGGACCGATGCGGCTGGAGCAGGGATCGGAGCAGGGATCGGGCGCGGGAAAGCCCCGGATTTGATCGACGAATCAAGTCAATTGCAAGCTGAGAAAGTTGACGTAAAGGTAATTGCATTGTGCATTGCAAAATGCAAAACACGTCCAGCGCGAGTTTCCCATCCGGCGATCCCGCGGGGGCTGCCGCATCCCGAACCGCGAAACTCTCGCCCGCCGCCGCGGCATATCGCCTTTTAGACCTGTCTTTTTGGATAGGTTGCGGTTTTTGCACCGGAGCCCGGGCAAGGCTCATGGTAGCCTCACCCATCCGCTTTGTCTGAGGATAGTTGTATGAAACACCCTGTCGATGTCCATGTGGGCAAGCGTATCCGTCATCGTCGCTGGATGATCGGGATGACGCAGCAACAGCTCGCCGATAAGGTCGGGATCAAGTTCCAGCAGATTCAGAAGTATGAAACCGGCATGAACCGCGTTTCCGCCTCGCGTCTTTGGGATATCGCCGATGCGGTCGAGGTGCCGATTTCGTTCTTTTTTGAAGGTCTTTCGGAGAATTACGCTCCGGCCGCTCCGGTTTCCGGCGATATTCTCGCCGACAAGGAGGCGCTGGCCCTCGTGCGGTCCTATTATGCGATCCCCGAGGCGCAGCGGCGGCGGCTGTTCGAATTGGCAAAGGTCCTGTCCGAGGCCGCCTGAGCGGCGCATCCGGCAGGCTTGACCTGAGCGAGGGGGGCGATTACCGCTCCCCTTCGTTATTTGGGCCGCCACCTCGGGCGGACCGCGCAGGAGGGTCCGATGCCGGCAGCCATTCACCACCCCGATCTGAGCGCCGCCGAGCGCGCCGAGCTGATGGCCGTCGCCGCCGAGCTGGCCGATATCGCGCGCGCCGAGACGCTGGCACAGTTTCGCCCCGCGGGCGGCATCGGTGCCGAGAACAAGCTCGCGGGCGGCTTCGATCCGGTGACCGCCGCCGACCGCGCCGCCGAGGCCGCGATGCGCGCGCATCTGGCGCGCCGCCGCCCGCAGGACGGCATCTATGGCGAGGAGCAGGGCGTGACCCGCGGCACCAGCGGACTGACATGGGTGCTCGACCCGATCGACGGGACGCGGGGCTATATGTCGGGCACGCCGACCTGGGGGGTGCTGATCGCTCTGTCGGTCGAAGAGGCGGACGGGCCGGGCGCGCCGCTTCTGGGGGTGATCGACCAGCCCTTCATCGGCGAGCGGTTTACCGGCGGCTTCGGGCTTGCGCAGACCACCGGGCCGATGGGTGCGCGCGATCTGCGCACCCGCGGGCCGCGCGGGCTGGATCAGGCGGTGCTGTTTTCGACCTTCCCCGAGGTCGGCACGGCCGAGGAAGAGGCGGCCTTCCGGCGGCTTGTCGGTCAGGTGCGGCTGACGCGTTACGGCATGGATTGCTACGCCTATGCACTGATCGCGGCGGGGCAGATCGATCTGGTGGTCGAGGCGGGCTTGCAGCCCTATGACGTGGGCGCGCCGATCGCGGTGATCGAGGCGGCGGGCGGGATCGTCACCAACTGGCAGGGCGGCCCCGCGCATCGCGGCGGGCGCGTGCTGGCGGCGGCCAATGCGGCGGTGCATGCCGCGGCGCTGGCGGTGCTGAACGGCTAATTCCCAAGCGTTTCGCGCGTGGCGGCCGGGCAGGGGGCCTTCCGCCCCCTCTTTCGCTTGCGCGAAATTCACCCCCGAGGATATTTCGAGCACTGTTGAGGGGGAAGCGATGCGCGAGTGTTTGATCCGGGGCGCGGCGGTTGTGGTGACCATGGACGGCGCGCGGCGCGAGATTGCGGGCGGCGATGTGCTGATCCGCGGCGGCGTGATCGCGGCGGTGGGCGCGGGGCTCGTGGCGCCCGCGGGGGCGGAGGTCGTGCAGGCCGCGGGCTGTGTGGTGACGCCGGGTCTGGTGAACACGCATCACCATCTTTACCAGTCGATGACGCGGGCCGTGCCGGGCGGGCAGGATGCTTTGCTGTTTGGCTGGCTGCAGCGGCTTTACCCGATCTGGGGCAGGATGGGCCCCGAAGAGATCCGGGTGTCCGCGCTGACCGGGCTGGCGGAGCTCGCGCTCAGCGGCTGCACGCTGACCTCGGATCACCTCTATCTCTATCCCAATGGCGCGCGGCTCGAGGACACGATCCATGCCGCGGCCGAGATCGGGCTGCGGTTTCACCCGACCCGCGGTGCGATGTCGATCGGCGTGTCGCAGGGCGGTTTGCCGCCCGATGCGCTGGTTGAGGGCGAGGCCGCGATCCTGAACGACTGCATCCGGGTGATCGACGGCTTTCACGATCCGGCCGAGGGCTCGATGTGCCGGGTCGGCGTCGCGCCCTGTTCGCCGTTTTCCGTCTCGCGTGGGCTGATGCGCGACGCAGCCCTGCTGGCGCGCGACAAGGGGGTGATGCTGCACACCCATCTGGCCGAGAATGACGAGGATATCGCCTATAGCCTCGCGCAGTTCGGATGCCGTCCGGGGGACTATGCCGAGGGGCTGGGCTGGACCGGGCCCGATGTCTGGCATGCGCATTGCGTGAAGCTGGACGGCGCCGAGATCGGGCTTTTTGCGCGCTCGGGCACCGGGGTGGCGCATTGCCCCTGCTCGAACTGTCGGCTGGGCAGCGGGATCGCCCCGGTGCGGGCGATGCGCGATGCGGGCGTCAAGGTGGCGCTGGGGGTGGACGGCTCGGCCAGCAATGATGCGGGCAACCTGATCGCCGAGGCCCGCCAAGGGATGCTCTTGCAGCGCGTGGCGCGCGGCGCCGATGCGATGAGCGCGCGCGAGATGCTGGAGATCGCCACGCTGGGCGGCGCGCAGGTTCTGGGGCGCCCCGATTGCGGCAGTATTGAGCCGGCCAAGCGCGCCGATATCGCGATTTGGGATCTGGGCGGCATCGAGGCGGCGGGCGCCTGGGACCCGGTTGCGGCGCTGCTCCTGTGCGGCCCCACGCGCGTGCGCGACCTCTTCGTCGAGGGGCGGCAGGTGGTGCGCGATGGGCAGATCACCACCATTGACCTGCCCCGGGTGATCGAGGCGCAAAACCGCCTCGCCCGCGCACTCGCAGACTGACCCCTGCCTTTCATCTTGCCGGAAATATCCCACGGGGGTCCGGGGGTGTGAAACCCCCGGCGCATGCCAGACTCACTCCGGCACGATCACCTCATCCTCGGTCACGATCAGATCGAGCGGCTGATCGGTCGCCTCGATCGGCACCTCCTCGACCTCCTGCGCGGCAAAGGCGAAACCGATTGCGGTGACCGGGCCGCGGGCGCGCAAGCCTTCCAGCGTGCGGTCATAGAACCCGCCGCCATAGCCCAGCCGGAACCCCGCCCGGTCAAAGGCCAGCATCGGCACGATCAGCACCTGCGGCACCACCTCTTCGACCGTGTCGGGCACCTCGGCGCCATAGGGGCCGGGCACCATGGCACAGCCGGGCGACCAGCGCCGAAAGATCAGCGGCTGCCCCGGCCCCACGATCACCGGCAGGCCGACGGGGCCGAAATGCGCCGCCATCGCCGGGCGGGGATCGATCTCGGTCTGGATCGGCCAGTATCCCGCCAGCACCGCCCCGCCATGGCCCTCAAGCACCTCGGCAAGCCGCGCCGCCGCATGACCCTGACCGCGGGCAAAGGCGCCGGTCCGCGCCACCCGCGCGGCCTTGCGGGCAAAGGACTTCAATTCGATCAGATTCATAACAATACCGCCGTCGCCAGCCCCAGAAAGGCAAAAAAGCCCACCACATCGGTCATCGTGGTCACAAAGGTCCCCGAGGCCAGCGCCGGATCGGCGCCGAGCTTCTCCAGCGTCAGCGGCACCACGATCCCCGCCACCGCCGCCACGAACAGATTGATGACCATCGCCGCGGCAATCACCACGCCCAGAAGCGGCGTTCCGAACCACAGCCACGCCACAACGCCCAGAACCACCGCGAAACTCGCGCCATTCACCAGCCCCACCAGCGCCTCGCGCCGCACGACGCGGATCACGTTGCTCTCGGTCAGGTTCTTGGTCGCCAGCGCCCGCACCGCCACCGTCAGCGTCTGCGTGCCCGCATTGCCGCCCATCGAGGCCACGATCGGCATCAGCACGGCCAGCGCCACGATCGAGCTGATCGAGCCCTCGAAGAGCTTGATCACCGAGGCCGCGATCAGCGCGGTGCACAGGTTCACCGCCAGCCACGGCAGCCGTTGACGCACGGTTTCCAGCACGCTGTCGGTGATCGAGCTCTCATCGCCCACCCCGGCCAGACGCAGGATATCTTCCTCGTGCTCCTCGTCCAGAACCGCCATCGCATCGTCGATGGTGATCACACCGACCAGCCGGTCATCGTCATCCACCACGGGCGCCGAAATCAGGTGATACTGGTTGAAGGCATAGGCCACGTCGCCCTCTTCCTGCCAGGCCGAGATCGTGCGGAAACTGTCTTCGGTGATCGCGCTCAGCGCCATCTCGCGCCGGCTCGCCAGCAATTTGCCCAGCGTCACATAGCCGATCGGGTGATGCCCCGGATCGACAAGGATCACATGATAGAAC
This sequence comes from Sphingomonadales bacterium, assembly GCA_014763785.1. Lineage (GTDB taxonomy): Bacteria > Pseudomonadota > Alphaproteobacteria > Rhodobacterales > Rhodobacteraceae > Rhodobacter. Next base: position 5,179 of record JACXUS010000144.1, read on the forward strand.
TGGTCGGGCAGGTCCTCTTCGCGGCGCAGGAAGTCGATCGTTTCGCCCACGGTCCAATGCTCGGGGGCACTCACCACCTCGCGCTGCATCAGCCGGCCCGCGGAATATTCCGGATAGGTCAGCGATTGCTCGACCGCGGCCCGGTCGCTTTCGTCCAGAACGCCAAGGATCGCCTCTTGCTGCGGTTCCTCGAGGTCCTCGATCAGGTCGACCACGTCATCCGAGTCAAGCTCGCGCACCGCCTCGGCCAGAACCTCGCGCGGCATCGCCTCGATGACCTCTTCGCGGATCGTCGGGTCGATCTCGGTCAGGATATCGCCGTCGATCTCGCGGCCCCAGAGCCGCAGGATCGCCGCGCGCTCGGGCGCGCCGATCTGTTCCAGCAGGTCGGCGATATCGGCCGGGTGCAACGGCTCCATGAGGGCCGCCAGATGCGCGGCATCCCCGGCCTCGACCGCGTCAAGGATCGCCTCGACCACCTCGCCATCGAGGCGGTAGTCCTCTTCCTCGCGGTCATGTTCTTCGGCAAGTGCTTCGGCCATGTCGCCCCCATTCCGATCGCGCGGAAAACATAGACGAATTCGCGCGGATGGACAGGGGGCGCGCGGAAAAAACCGGTCCGCTCCGCCAGAGATTTACCTTGTCGCGGCGTCGCCCTAGCATGGTGCGTCGGACAGGAGAGAGTAATGGCTGAGCTGCATCTGGGTCAGGTTCTGGAATATCGCGGAGATGCGCTGGTCGAGGGGCCCGAGGCGGTCACCCATCGCCGCCATGGCGCGCTGCTCGTCGAGGGCGGCAAGATCGCGGCCGTCGGCGAGGCCGATGATCTGCGCGCGGCCCACCCCCAAGCGCGCGTTACCGATCACGGCGCGAATCTACTTTCGCCGGGCTTCATCGACGCGCATGTGCATTATCCGCAGACGGCGATCATCGCGAGCTGGGGCAAGCGACTGATCGACTGGCTCAATCACTACACCTTCCCCGAGGAAATCTCCTTCGCCGATCCCGCCCATGCGACGCAGATCGCCAATCTCTATCTCGACCTCGCGCTCGAGAACGGCACCACGACGATGTGCAGCTATTGCACGATCCATCCGGGCAGCGTCGACGCCTTCTTCACCGTCGCACAGGCGCGCGGAATGCGGGTGGCGGCGGGCAAGACCTGCATGGATCGCAACGCCCCCGACGGCCTGCGCGACACGCCGCAATCGGCCTATGACGACAGCAAGGCGCTGCTGGGGCGCTGGCACGGGGTGGACCGGCTGTCCTATGTGATCACGCCGCGCTTTTCGCCCACCTCCTCGGCCGATCAACTGGCCGCGCTCGGGGCGCTTTGGGCCGAACACCCCGACTGCCTGATGCAGACCCACCTGTCCGAGCAGGTGGACGAGATCGCCTGGGTGCACGAGCTTTACCCGACCGCGCGCGACTATCTCGACACCTATGAGACCTATGGGCTTCTCGGCCCGAACGCGCTTTACGGCCACGCGATCCATCTCGAGCCGCGCGAGGCCGACAGGATCAAGGAGGTGGGCGCGGCGCTGATCCATTGCCCGACCTCGAACACCTTCATCGGCTCGGGGCTCTTCGATTGGCCCAAGAGGCTGGCGGAGGGGCAGCGGATCGGACTTGCGACCGATACCGGCGGCGGGTCGAGCTTTTCGATGCTGCGTACGATGGCCGCGGCCTATGAGATCGGCCAGCTCACGCACAAGCCGCTCCATCCCGCCCAGCTCTGGTGGCTCGCCACCCAAGGCTCGGCGCAGGCGATGCGGATGGGCGACAGGATCGGCGCGCTTGCGCCCGGCATGGAGGCCGATTTTATCGCCGTCGATCTCGCCTCGACGCCCGCCATCGCCCAACGCGCGGCGCGTGCCGAGGATATCTGGGAAGCGATCTTCCCGACGATCATGATGGGCGATGACCGTGCCATCGCCGGCGTCTGGACGCTGGGCGAGAAGCGGCGCTGAGCGCGCGCCTCACTGGTAGTACAGCGCCTCGATCGGATCGAGCCGGGCCGCCGCACGGGCCGGGAAATAGCCGAAGAC
>JACXUS010000015.1 GCA_014763785.1 Sphingomonadales bacterium
CTCTTGGGCGGAATGCTGGCGGGCGGCGGGCTCGGCAGCAGCCTGAATTCGGCCTTTGCCAATGGCGGCGAGCCCGCGCAGGCACCGCAGGCCAGCGAAGAGGCGGCCGCGGCGCTCTTCCTCAAGGCGATGGTCCAGGCCGCGAAATGCGATGGCGAGATCGACGCCGCCGAGCAGGAAAAGCTGATGGCGCATCTGGGCGAGGTCACCGAGGCCGAGCGCGCCTTCGTCGAGGCCGCCCTTGCCGCGCCGGTCGACGTGGAGGCGCTCGCGCAGGCCGTGCCCGAGGGGCTCGAGGCGCAGACCTATACGATGTCGCTGATGGCAATCGACCTCGACAGCCAGCCCGAGGCGCAATACCTGCACGCGCTGGCGCAGGCGCTCGGCCTCGAGCCCGCCGAGGTCAACCATATCCACGACGAGATCGGCGCGCCCAAGCTCTATGCCTGAGGGCTGAGCGCGTTGAGACCGCCGGGGGCTTCGCGCCCCCGGACCCCCGCGGGATATTTTCACACTGTTGAGGGCAGGGCCGCCACGCCGCGGGCTGGTGCCCATTTCGATCTCAACAGTGCTCCAATATCCTGGGGGTGCGGGGGCAAAGCCCCCGCCCGGGTCGGGCGCGACAGCGCCCGAAACCCCTCAGGTGAAGCGGTTATCCCGCGGGAAGCCGCGCGGCGCCATGCGGCCGGCGCTCGCGCGCTTGGCCAGCCATTCGCCCAGATCGGCCTCGGTCCGGGTGCGCCCGGCCGGGTCCTTCCAGCTCAAGCCATCCGCCAAGGCGAAGGTGATCGCATCCACGAGCCCGCCGTCCTTGTATTTCTGCAGCCGCACGCCCTTGCCGCGCGCCATCTCGGGCAGCTCCTCGAGGGCAAAGACCAGCATCTTGCGGTTCTCGCCGATGCAAGCGACGTGATCGCCCGCGATCACCCGGCAGACCTGCGTGCGGGCGCCTTCGCGCATGTTCAGCACCTGTTTGCCCGCGCGGGTCTGGGCGACCAGCTCCTCGCCCGGCGCCACGAACCCGTCGCCATCCGAGGAGGCCAGCAGATATTTCTCGCCCGCTTTCGGCACGAGGACATGGGTCACCTCGACCTCGTTGGGCATGTCGACCATCAGCCGCAACGGCTCGCCCATGCCGCGCCCGCCCGGCAGGTTCGCGCCCAAGAGCGTATAGGCCCGCCCGTTCGAGCCCATCAGCACGATCCGGTCGGTCGTCTCGGCATGGATCGCGAACATCGGCCCGTCGCCATCCTTGAACTTGATCTCGGCATCGAGCGCATTGTGCCCCTTCATCGCCCGGATCCAGCCCATTTTCGACAAGATCACGGTGATCGCCTCGCGCTCGATCATCGCCTCGATCGGCACTTCGGCGACCTCACCGGCCTCGGCGAAATCGGTGCGGCGCGCGCCACCCGGGGCCGCCTTGCCGAATTGCTTTTGCACCTCGCGCAGCTCGGCGCCGATCTTCTTCCACTGCGCCTTGTCGCTGGCCAGAAGCGCCTCGAGCCCGGCGCGCTCTTTCATCAACTGATCGCGTTCCGCGCGCAGCTCCATTTCCTCGAGCTTGCGCAAGCTGCGCAGGCGCATGTTCAGGATCGCCTCGGCCTGCACCTCGGTCAGGAAGGCGCGCTCGCCGTCGATCACCGCCCAGTTTTCCGCCATCAGGGCGGGCTTCGGCTCATCCTCGGTGCGGATGATCTCGATCACCCGGTCGAGGTTGAGATAGGCGATGATATAGCCGTTGAGCACCTCGAGCCGATGCGCGATCTTGTCGAGCCGGTGCCCCGAGCGGCGGCACAGCACCTCGCGGCGGTGGTCGAGAAAGGCGCGCAGCACCTCGCGCAGCGAACAGACCTTGGGCACCCGGCCGTCGATCAGCACGTTCATGTTCAGCGAAAACCGCAGCTCCAGATCCGAGTTGCGGAACAGCATGCCCATCAGCTGCTCGGCCTCGACGGTGCGCGCGCGCGGCTCCAGAACGATGCGCACGTCATCGGCGCTTTCATCGCGGACATCGGCGAGCGCGGGGACCTTTTTGGTCTGGATCAGCTCGGCCAGCCGCTCGATCAGCTTCGATTTCTGCACCTGATAGGGGATCTCGGTGACGACGATCTGCCACTGGCCGCGGCCCAGATCCTCGACCGACCAACGCGCCCGCAGCCGGAACGCGCCGCGCCCGGTGCGATAGGTTTCCAGAATGCTCTCGCGCGGCTCGACCAGAATGCCACCGGTCGGGAAATCGGGGCCGGGGATCAGCGCAACCAAGGCCTCGTCGCTGATCTCCGGCTCGGCGATCATCGCCAGACACCCTTCGACCAGCTCATCGAGGTTATGCGGCGGGATGTTCGTGGCCATGCCGACCGCGATGCCGCTCGCACCATTCGCCAAGAGGTTCGGGAAGGCCGCAGGCAGCACGACGGGTTCCTCGAGCGTGCCGTCATAGTTCGGGCGGAAATCGACGGCGTTTTCGGCCAGACCGTCCAGAAGCGCCTCGGAGGGATGCGCCAGACGGGCCTCGGTGTAGCGGCTGGCGGCCGGGTTGTCGCCGTCGATATTGCCGAAATTCCCCTGACCATCGACCAGCGGGTAACGCATGGCGAAATCCTGCGCCAGACGCGCCATCGCATCATAGATCGCCGCATCGCCATGCGGGTGATAGTTGCCCATCACATCGCCGGAAATCTTCGCTGATTTGCGGAACCCCCCGGTGGGGCTGAGCTTCAATTCCCGCATCGCAAACAGGATGCGCCGATGCACGGGCTTGAGCCCGTCGCGCGCATCGGGCAGCGCGCGGTGCATGATCGTCGAGAGCGCATAGGTCAGATACCGCTCGCCGATCGCGCGGCTCAGCGGCTCGGAGGTCTGCGACAGGGGCGGGGTGTCATCGTTTTCGCTCATGGGCATGGGATGTAAAACGCGCGCGGGCCGCGGTCCAGCGTGAAACGCGCGGCCGGCCGGATCGCGTCCCGCCTGCGGCTTTTTTCGGCGCAGGGTCAGGTTTTCCGGGGTTGACTTGCTGCCCTAGGGGAAGCACCCCTGAGGGTAACTTTTTCGTGTGGGCATTTGGGTGCGAGTCGGGGCTGTCATGTTGAAAATGATCTTTCATACGCTTGTGGTTCTCCTGTTGGTGATGCTGATCGCCGGGCGCGAGTCGGAGGACCTGAAACAGGCGCAGGCTGAGACCGGCGTGAGCCGCGCCGAGGTCGGTCTGCCCACGCTCTTCGATGCGTCGAAGATCACCACGCAAAGCGATCCGGTGCTTGTCAGCGCCAGCGAGGCGCCGGTGATCACCCCGGTGCGCCACGCGCCGATGCCCGGCCCGGCGCTGCGCCCCTCGCCCGAATATCGTACCAAGGATGCGGCGCCCGTGCTGGCCGGTGGTGCGCTTTATGTCATCGACACCAACCGCGCCAATATCCGTTCGGGCCCCTCGACCACGAACCCCGTCGTCGAACGGCTCTCGCGCGGCGAAGAGGTGCTTGTGATCTCGGATGCCTCGGCCGCCTGGGTGCAGATCCGCATCGAAGGCGACGGGATCGAGGGCTGGGTCGCGCGCTCGCTCTTGCGTCCGGCGCGCTGAGCCCTTCGCGCTTGCGCTGCATCGCGGCGCCGCCTATCCCGGACCCGTCACACTCAGGCGCGGGGTCCGGTCATGTCGAAAACCATTCTCATCACCGGCTGCTCCTCGGGGATCGGCTATGACGCGGCGCATGGGCTCAAGGCGGCGGGCTGGACGGTTTTCGCCACCTGCCGGTCCGAGGAGGATTGCGCCCGGCTGCGCGCCGAGGGGCTGACCTCGTTTCAACTCGACGTCTCCGACCCGGCCTCGATCGAGGCGGGCTTCAACGAGGCCCTCGCCCGTGGCCGCGGCCGGCTCGATGCGCTTTACAACAACGCGGCCTTTGCGGTGCCCGGCGCGGTCGAGGACCTGCCCGCGGGCGCGCTGCGCGAGATCTTCGAGACGAACCTTTTCGGGCTGCATGACCTGACCACCCGCGCGATCAAGGTGATGCGGGCGCAGGGTCACGGCCGCATCCTGCAATGTTCCTCCGTGCTTGGCCTTGTCGGCATCCGCTGGCGCGGCGCCTATGTTTCGACGAAATTCGCGCTTGAGGGGCTGACCGATGTGCTGCGGCTGGAGATGCGCGACACGCCGGTGCGGATCATCACGATCAACCCCGGCCCGATCCCGACCAAGATCCGCGTCAATTCGATCCCGCATTTCGAGCGCTGGATCGACTGGCGCGCCTCGGCCCGGCGCGAGCAATACGAATCGAGCCTTCTGAAGCGGCTCTATGAACCCTCGGGCAAGCCCGACACCTTCGAGCTGCCCCCCGCGGCGGTCACCGCGGCGATCCTGCGCGCGCTGACCGACCCGAACCCCAAGGGGCATTATTTCGTGACCAAAGCCACCTGGATTTCCGAGGCGATGCGCCGCTTCCTGCCCGAGCGGCTGCGCGATTGGGTGCTGGCGCGCGCCTGAGCCCGCCCCCGGCGGATCGGCCGATTTCCGCCGCCGCTCTTTTTCGTCGCATTTCCCCGCACGGGCGTTAGTGTGATCCTCGCGCCCCGGGAGAGGCGCAAGGGAGACCATATGCGCGACGATCCGATGTTTCTGGCCGTCGCCGCCGCCAGCCTTGCCGTTCTGGTCATTCTGATGATCGGGATCGGTGGCTATGCACGCGGGGGCGAATTCAACCGACGCCATGCCAACCGGCTGATGCGATTGCGCATCATCGCCCAGGCGGTTGCGATCGGGCTCATTCTGCTGTTTGTCTGGCTGCGACGCGGATAAGGGAGGCGGCGATGGTCGTTCTGAACAGGATCTACACGAAGACGGGCGATGCGGGCGAAACCTCGCTGGCGGATGGCACGCGGGTGGCCAAGCATGACCTGCGGGTCTCGGCCTATGGCATGGTGGACGAGCTGAACTCGACGCTGGGGCTGGCGGCGCTGCATGCTGCGGGCGATGTGGCCGCGGCGATCGCCCGGGTGCAGAACGATCTGTTCGACCTTGGCGCCGATCTTGCCCGCCCGGCGATGGAGCGCGATTCCGAGGCCGGTTACCCCGTGCTGCGCGTGGTCGAGGCGCAGGTGAGCCGACTGGAAACCGAGATCGACGCGATGATCGCGCGGCTCGAGCCCTTGCGCAGCTTCATCCTGCCGGGCGGCTCGCCCTTGGCCGCGCATCTGCATCTGGCCCGCACCGTCGCGCGGCGCGCCGAGCGCGAGGCGACGCATCTGGCAGCCCAGGGCGACACCAACCCTTGGGCGGTGAAATATCTCAACCGGCTGTCGGACTGGCTGTTCTGCGCCGGGCGCATCGCCAATGACGACGGCCGCGCCGATATCCTGTGGGTTCCGGGCGCGAACCGCTGAGGCTGGCCTGCGCGGCGCCCCCGGCGGCGCGCCGTCAATTTCGGGAACCGCACCGCGGTTTGCGTGTTATGCTTGTGTTGAACACCCGCCCAAGGAGCTTGCCATGACCCCGCCCAAACGCGCCGCCGCGGCGCTTGCCGCTTCTGCCCTTTTGCTCTCGGCCTGCATGCAGACCGCGACCCCCGAACAGACCGTGCTGGGCACGGCTGCCGCCGGGGCCGCGGCCGGTGCGCTGATCGGTGACAACCGCCTTGAGGGCGCGGCGATCGGGGGCGTTCTGGGGGCCGTGGCCGGGGCCGCGATCAACGAACAGCGCCAGACGGCGGGCCAGTGCCTCTATCGCGACGCCTATGGGCGCGAATATTACGCCGCCTGCTGAGGCGCGGCGTCCCTTTGCCCCCCCCCGACGCCGCCCCACCGGGCGGCGTTGCGCATTTCGCTAGCGCAAACATTCCGTGCCAAGCGCCGCGACGTGACGTAGCGACAGGACAACGGGTCGATTTTGCACTGTCCCTTCGCTTTTCGGCAGGCTAACAAAATTGCCGAGAGCTTTCGCAGCCCCTTGCCCGGGGCGCAACCAAGTAGGGAGACACACGCGGATGAAGGTATTGGTGCCGGTGAAGCGCGTGATCGACTATAACGTGAAGGTCCGCGTGAAGGCGGACGGGAGCGGTGTCGATCTCGCGAACGTCAAGATGTCGATGAACCCGTTCGACGAGATCGCGGTGGAAGAGGCGATCCGCCTGAAGGAAAAGGGCGCGGCCTCGGAGATCGTGGTGGTCTCGATCGGCGTGAAACAGGCGCAGGAGACGCTGCGCACGGCGCTCGCGATGGGCGCGGACCGGGCGATCCTGGTCGTGGCGGCCGAGGACGTGCATCAGGATATCGAGCCGCTGGCGGTGGCGAAGATCCTGGCCAAGGTCGTGGCCGAAGAGGCCCCGGGCCTGGTGATCGCGGGCAAGCAGGCGATCGACAATGACATGAACGCGACCGGCCAGATGCTGGCGGCGCTGCTGGGCTGGTCTCAGGCGACCTTTGCCAGCGAGCTGGCGATCGAGGGCGACGCCGCGAAAGTCACCCGTGAGGTGGACGGCGGTCTGCAGACGATTTCGGTCAAGCTGCCCGCGATCGTGACGGCCGACCTGCGGCTCAATGAGCCGCGCTATGCGAGCCTGCCCAACATCATGAAAGCCAAGAAGAAACCGCTCGAGGAGAAGACCGCCGCCGACTACGGCGTCGATGTCACGCCGCGCCTCACCGTGGTGAAGACCGCCGAGCCCGCGGGCCGTTCGGCCGGGATCAAGGTGGCTTCGGTCGACGAGCTGGTGGCGAAACTCAAAGACGCGGGGGTGATCTGATGTCGGTTCTTCTGATTGCAGAGGTCGGCGGCCTCGATGCGACGGCCAAGGCGCTGTCGGCGGCCAAGAAACTCGGCCCGGTGACGGTGCTGGTGGCGGGCGGCGATGCGGCGCCCTTTGCGAGCCTCGATGGCGTGGCCAAGGTGCTGGTCGCGGATGACGCGGCCTATGCGCATGGTCTGGCCGAGCCGGTCGCCGATCTGGTGGTGTCGCTGGCGGGTGGCGTCACGCATATCGTCGCGCCCTCGACGGCCTTCGCCAAGAACGTGCTGCCCCGCGTGGCGGCGCTGCTCGACGTGATGGTGCTGTCGGATGTGACCGGCGTGGTTGACGCCGACACGTTCGAGCGTCCGATCTATGCGGGCAACGCGATCCAGACGGTGAAATCCGCCGATCCGGTCAAGGTGATGACGATCCGCACGGCCTCGTTCGAAGCCGCGGGCACGGGTGGCTCGGCCCCGGTCGAGGCGGCTGCGGCTGCTGGCGACAAGGGCCTGTCGGCTTGGGTCGAGGACAAGGTGGCTGCCTCGGACCGCCCGGAACTGACCTCGGCCAAGATCGTCGTCTCGGGCGGCCGGGGCGTGGGCTCGGAAGAGAGCTTCGCGGTGATCACCGCGCTCGCCGACAAGCTCGGCGCCGCTGTGGGCGCCAGCCGCGCGGCGGTGGACAGTGGCTTTGCCCCGAACGACTGGCAGGTCGGTCAGACCGGCAAGGTCGTGGCCCCCGAGCTTTACATCGCCTGCGGCATCTCCGGCGCGATCCAGCACTTGGCCGGCATGAAGGACAGCAAGGTCATCGTCGCGATCAACAAGGACGAAGAGGCGCCGATCTTCCAGGTCGCCGATTTCGGCTTGGTCGCCGACCTCTTCGACGCCGTGCCGGAACTGACCGGGAAGCTCTGAGAAGACGGGCCCTCTCGGCCCTGATGGCTGACACAAAGAAGCCCCGCCAGACCGGCGGGGCTTTTTCATGGGACCCGACAGGGCGCCTCAGATCATCTTGCTCACCACCGGCGCCAAAGCCTCGGCGATTTCCTGATGCACCAGCGGCCCGGGCATCGTTGCCGCGGCGGGCTCTTCCAGCGCGGCGAAATGCATCCCCACCGTGCCTGCACTGCGCGCGGTCAAGGAGGGATCGACACGCACCACCGCATCGGCCAGCGTGCGCACCTTCTCGACCATCTCCGAGGTGATCAGCAGCGGTTCCGGCCCGAGCGGATCGCCATGACCGGGCAGGTGATAATCGCCCAGCATCAGCAGCACCTTGGGTCCTTCGAGCCGCGCCATCAGCTGCGTCATCCGCGCCACCCAGGCGGTGCGCAGCTCGGCCGCGAGCGCCTCGAAGCGGTCGGGCGCACGCTCCTGCAACGCCCCCAGCATGTGGCGGGTGAAGTTGAACTCGGTGAAGTCGATTTCGGAAAACACCGAGCGCATCAGGTTCGAGGCCCGCAGAAAACGGTCATTGCGGCGCGGATGCACCGCATAGAAGCGGTTCGACATGTTCACCGCGCCCAGCATCTGGACGACCGACACACGCGCCATCCTGGTCATGTCGGTCAGCTGCGGATCGCTCAGGAAGACGTCGATCCCGGCGTTGAGATAGCCGAAATTGACGATCGGAAAGCCCAGCCGATCCTCGAGCAGCATCGGCCAGGGCTCGGCCACGAACTTGCCATAGGTCTCACTGCCCCCCATCGCCGCACAGAACGGCTCGCTCAAGTGCCGCCGCGGCCCACGGAACAGCAGTTTGGATTTCCCGTATCGACACGGAAAATAGTCAAGGGCGCCATCGCCCGAATATTCGAAGGCCATCATCCCACCTAAATTTTCGACTCACCCAAGGCCACACTCGCAGCCAAGACTTGCCAAAGACCTAACGCGAAAATGCGATCTATCCGGGCCTTGGCGCTTGCCTGCCGCAGTGCAGCAAAGCTAATGTGGCGCCGCAGCACAGCCGGTGCGCAGTAGCAAAACATGGGGCTATCATGGGTATTCAATCGGTCGGCATCGTCGGCGCAGGCCAGATGGGCAACGGGATCGCGCATGTCTTCGCGCTCTCGGGCTACGACGTCATGCTTAACGACATCAGCCAGGACAGCCTCGACAAGGCGCTGGTGACGATCACCAAGAACCTCGACCGTCAGGTCTCGCGCGAGAAGATCACCGCCGCGGCCCGCGACGCGGCGCTGGCGCGCATCGGCACCACCATCACCCTGACCGATCTGGGCACGAACGACCTGATCATCGAGGCCGCGACCGAGCGCGAGGCGGTGAAGAACGAGATCTTCGCGACTCTGGTGCCGGTGCTGAAGCCGGACACCATCCTTGCCTCGAACACCTCCTCGATCTCGATCACGCGGCTCGCGTCGAAAACCGACCGCCCCGAGCGCTTCATCGGGCTGCATTTCATGAACCCGGTGCCGGTGATGCAGCTTGTCGAAATCATCCGCGGCATCGCGACCGACGAGGCCACCTATCAGGAAATGCTGGCGATCATCGCCAAGATCGGCAAGACCTCGGCCTCGGCCGAAGATTTCCCGGCCTTCATCGTGAACCGCATTCTGGTGCCGATGATCAACGAGGCGGTCTATGCGCTTTACGAAGGCGTCGGCAATGTCGAGTCGATCGACAAGGCGATGAAACTGGGCGCCAACCATCCGATGGGGCCGCTGGAGCTGGGCGATTTCATCGGGCTCGACACCTGCCTTGCGATCATGCACGTCCTGCACGACGGGCTGGCCGATACCAAATACCGCCCCTGCCCGCTTCTGACGAAATATGTCGAGGCCGGCTGGCTCGGCCGCAAATCGGGCCGCGGCTTTTATGACTACCGCGGTGAGACGCCGGTTCCGACCCGCTAAGGCACGCGCCAGACGACAGGAAAAGGCCCCCGAAAGGGGGCCGTTTCAGTTGCGCAGGTTCAGCGTTTCCTCGCGCAGATCGGCGAGGAATTTCCGCGGGTTCTTCAGCGGCCCGGCGATCTCGGCGGCGGATTTCGCGGGCCCGATCACCGGGCTTTGCGGCTTGTTCAGCGCGCGGCGGATCTCGTGCAGCAACAGCCCCTGCCGCAGCGTGGCGCTGAGCTTGTTGGCGATCTGATAGGCGCGGGTGTTATGACCCGGGAAATAGATCGGCAGCACCTGCGCGCCCGAGCGCGCCAGCATCTTGGCGGTGAACGGGTTCCATTCGCCCTCGATCGCCGGGCCGAAAAAGGTCGCCGAATGCGCAACGGCCCCGGCCGGGAACAGCACGATGACCCCGCCCGCCTTCAGCGTCGCCATACATTCGGCGCGCATCTTCAGGCTTTCTTCCTGAGCGTTGGGCTCATGCGGGAAAGGCACCGGCAGCATGAATTCCGCGATCTCGGGGATGCCGGTCAGCAGGGACCGGGTCAGGATCTTGTAATCGGTGCGCACCTGCCCGATCAGATAGGCCAGCACCATGCCATCCACCAGCCCATGCGGATGGTTCGCGACAACGACCAGCGGCCCCTCCTTGGGGATGCGGGCGATCTGCTCCGGCGGCGTGGTGACCTTGATCCCCATGATATCGAGGGCTTGCGGCCAGAAGGCCTGACCGACCGGCGCGCCGCGGCGCTCGAACTGGCGGATCAGACGCAGCAGCTTCCATTTCGCGGTGATCCATTCGATCGCGCGGATCGTGCCCGCTTTCCACGGATTGGTGAAGGTGCCGGCGTAGGACAGGCGCCCCTTGTCATAGGGTTTCAGCTCGGCTTGCACCGCATCGGTGCGCACAGTCTCGTCCAACAGAAGGACCCTTTCGCTCTGATCGCCTAGTTGTCTTCGCCGAAGCGATCCGCGACCAGCTTTTCCAGCGCCTGCGCGAGGGCCTCGGCCTCGGGCCCGCTGGTCGTGACTTCAATAGAGGTTCCGCGCGAAGCTGCCAACATCAAAAGCCCCATGATCGAGTCGCCCGAAACGCGCATCCCGTCCTTCTCGACCTCGGCGCGGGCATCGTGGCGCTCGACCACCTCGACGAAGCGGGCCGAGGCGCGGGCATGCAGCCCCTTCTCGTTGACGATGCGCAGGATCTGGCTGGACATGGGCAATCCGGATTACTTGGGCTCCGAAGAGCTGGTCGAATAGCTGTTGATGTATTTCCGCCCCGCGTCAAGGGCCGCCTCGACGGCGGACTGAACGTCAAGCCCGCGTGACTTGGCCAGCTTGATCAGCAAGGGCAGATTTGCGCCGTAGATGATCTCGCGTTGCCGGTTGGAACAGGCCATCATGCTCAGGTTCGAGGGCGAGCCGCCGAAGATATCGGTGACAACCACGACCCCGTCGCCGCTGTCCACCGCATCGGCCGCGGCGCGGATCTCGGCCTGTTTCTCGGCGCGGTCGTGGTCATTTTCGATGGTGATCGCGCGGATCCCCTGTTGCGGGCCCACGACATGTTCCACCGCCGCGAGATATTCCCGCGCCAGCCCGCCATGTGCCACGATCACGATCCCGATCACGCGCCAGTCGTCCCCATACCAGCCGGCGAGGCCAGCGCCCGCCGCTCCAATTCCCTGTGCCGTTTAGACACATGCCAACCAGCCTCTGCAAGGGCCCGGGCAATCGCTTCCGTTACGGCAACAGAGCGGTGTTGCCCGCCGGTGCAGCCAAAGCCCACAGCGACATGGCTTCTGCCCTCAATCACATGGGCCGGCAGCACGAAAAGCAAGAGCTCGCGCACGCGGTTCACGAACTCCTCATAGCGCGTGTCCGCCGCGACATGGGCCGCAACCGCCGGATCGAGCCCGGTCAGCGGCCGCAGGCCCGGCACCCAATGCGGATTGGCCAGAAACCGGCAATCGAACATCATATCTAGCCCGCGCGGCACGCCGCGCTTGTAGCTGAAGGAATGCACCGAGACCGAGAGCCGCTCGCGCTTGCCCATGTCGAAGAGGCGGCCGATCTCGGCGCGGCAATCGTGGATCGTCATGTCCGAGCTGTCGATCAGCACATCGGCGCGTGCGCGGATCGGGACGAGCAGGTCGATTTCCTGCGCGATCCCCACTTCGGGCGCCTCCGAGGGCGCCAGCGGATGGCGGCGCCGTGTCTCGGAATAGCGCCGCGACAGGACCTCCGGGCGCGCATCGAGGAACAGAACCTCCAGATGCAGCTCGGGGGTGCGGGTCAGCCGGTCGATCAGCTCGATCAGCCCGGCGGCGGAAAATTCGCGGTTGCGCACGTCGATGCCCAGCGCCAGCGGCTGGCGCAAGGGCCCGTCGATCAGCCGCGGCACAAGGCTCAGCGGCAGGTTGTCGACCGTCTCATAGCCCAGATCCTCGAGCGCCGCGATCGCGGTCGAGCGGCCCGCGCCCGAGGGGCCGGTGACCAGGACGATCCGGGCCGCGCCCGCCGTCTCTTCTGGTTGCCCGCCCTCTGTCACGCGACTCTCCCACCCCTCAGCCATTGCAGGACCGCGACATCAAGATGACCATGTTGCACCCGCAGCACAAGAGGCAGGGACCTGCCCAAAAGGACAGTTTCACGCCGTGGCGGCAGCCTTTCCGCCTCGTCCCGGCCCAGATCGACCACCAGCGCCAGCTGCGCCGCAGCAAGGGCCGTCGCGCCGAGCAGCCCGACGCCGCGCGCCTCGATCAGGCCGCGGATCGTGTCGGGGGCGCGCGCAATCAGGCCGGGGCCGTCCGGATCGGGGCTGATCGCCACCTGATCATCGGCGACAAGGCTCGCCCCCAGCGCCATCAGCCGCAGCGCAAGGGTGGATTTCCCCGCCCCCGAAGGCCCGAGGATCAGAACCCCGCGCGGCGGGTCACAGGCGGGCGGGCCCAGCGCAACACAGGAGCCATGCAGCACTGTGCCGGGCATCGGGCGGCCTCAGACCGACAGACCGACGACGAAGCGGGCGCCAAGCGGCTCCGAGGTAATATCGGCATCGGTCGGGCGGATGTTCTCGGCCCAGATCACGCCGCCATGCGCCTCGACGATCTGCTTGGAGATCGCGAGCCCAAGGCCCGAATGCTCGCCGAACTGACCCTCGGGGCGCTGCGAGTAGAAGCGCTTGAAGATCTTGCCCAGCGCCTGTTCGGGGATGCCCGGGCCGGTATCCTCGACCACGACCAGCACCCGGTTTTCGCGCTTGCGCGCCCAGACGCGCACGGCGTCGCCCTCTTCGCAGAAGCTGACCGCATTGGTGATCAGGTTGACGAAGACCTGCGCCAGCCGCCCCTCGAGGCCGGTGATCACCACCGGCTCCTTGGGCAGATCGGTGATGAATTCGATCCCCTTCTCGCCCGCCTCGCGGCCCAGATGCTCGCAGAGCGCGCCGACCATCTTCATCAGATCGAAGGTCTCTTCCTCTTCCTTCACCAGCTCGCTGTCGAGCCGCGAGGCATTGGAAATATCGCTCACCAGCCGGTCGAGGCGCTGCACATCGTGGTCGATCACCTCGAGCAGCTTGATCCGGTGATCCTCGCGCTTGACCACATGCAGCGAGGCCACCGCCGAGCGCAGGCTGGCCAGCGGGTTCTTGATCTCATGCGCCACATCGGCCGCGAATTGCTCGTTCGCGTCGATCCGGTCGTAAAGCGCGGCCACCATGCCGCGCATCGCGCTGGACAGGCGGCCGATCTCGTCGGGGCGGCCCGACAGATCGGGGATGCGCACCCGCGAGGGGCTCATCTTGCGGGCGTTCTTCTCGCGCCCCGCCTCGGCGGCGGCGGCCAGTTCCGAGAGCGGGTTGGCAATGGTCGAGGCCAGCACAAGGCTAAGCCCGATCGAGACGATCATCGCGATCACGAACATCTGCAGGACCTGTTCGCGCTCGACCCGGACCAGCGCGTCGATTTCCCCCGCGGCCGAGGTCAACGCGACCACGCCCACCATGCGTTCATTCTGGTAAAGCCCGGTCGCCACCGAGAAGATCGTGGCCCCTTCGGCGTTGCGGCTCGTGGCCATCCGGGTGCGTTGCGGGGTGACCTTGGGCACAAGGCTTTCAGCCATGGCGCGGGTGTCGAACACCACGGCCGCGTCATCGCGGCCGCGCGCCAGATGCGAGGCCCAGTCCCAGACCCGGTTCAGGAAACTGGTGATCACCGTCGAGCGGGTGTCAACGCCAAGCCCCTCGACCTGCTCGCGTGGGGCGGTGGGCACGTTTTCGCTGGAGACCAGCAGATTGCCCATCGTGTCGAAGACATAGATATCGGTGCCCTCGGGCAGCTCAATCCCCGCCAGCGTGTCGGTCAGGTCGATGCCGTCGCCCGCCGCCAGATTGACCGGCGCGGCCTTCGGCATCCGGGCCTCGAAGACATCGGCGATCAGCTCGGCCTCGTTCACGATCGCGCTTTCGCGCTGGAACACGAGACTGTCGCGGAACGGGTTGAGGTAGAGCACCCCGGCCACCATCACCGCCATCGCCAGCAGGTTGAAGGTGATGATCTTGCGCGCCAGCGGCGAGCTGTGCAGCGAGATGGGTTGGCGGCGCGAACGCGCGCCGCCGGTCTCGGCCGCGGGCTCGGCCGGTTTCGGGGCGACCCAGTCCTCGCCGAGGACCACATCGCTTTCAGAGCCTCTGGGCTGTGTCACGCCGCTCCGCCCCCCTCCGATGCGACCTGCGATGCTCATTCTTCGTTATAGCGATAGCCGATCCCGTAGAGCGTCTCGATCGCCGAAAAATCATCGTCGGCCGAGCGCATCTTCTTGCGCAACCGCTTGATATGGCTGTCGATCGTGCGGTCGTCGACATAAACCTGATCGTCATAGGCGACATCCATCAGCTGATCGCGGCTCTTCACGAAACCGGGGCGGATCGCCAGCGCCTGCAACAGCAGGAATTCGGTGACGGTCAGCGTGACTTCCTTGCCCTTCCAGGTCACCGAATGGCGCAGCGGGTCCATCGTCAGGCTGCCGCGCACGATCACCTTGTTTTCCTCGGTGGTCGCCACTTCGCCCGTCGAAATGGCATCCTGACGGCGCAGGAGCGCGCGGATGCGTTCGACCAGCAGGCGCTGGCTGAAGGGCTTCTTGACGTAATCGTCCGCGCCCATGCGCAGGCCCAGAACCTCGTCGATCTCGTCGTCCTTCGAGGTCAGGAAGATCACCGGCATCGTGGTCTTCTGGCGCAGCCTCTGCAGCAGCTCCATCCCGTCCATCCGCGGCATCTTGATATCGAGCACCGCCATATCCGGCAGGCGCTTGTTGAACGCATCCAGCGCCGCCTGCCCGTCGTTATAGGTCTCGACCTCGTATCCCTCGGCCTCGAGGGTCATCGAAACCGAAGTCAGAATATTGCGGTCATCGTCGACCAGCGCGATCCTCGACATGTCAGTGCCCCTTACTGCTCACTGGTTATTGTTTCCCGCATTGTCCGATTTCCCGCCCTCGGAATCAACTGCGATATGCGAATCACCCGTCAATCCCGAATCATCTGAGCTGAAAAAACCCAAGGTTTGACTAATTTGTCTCACCTCTTCGGACTGGTTGCGCTAAAGCCCGCTGTGATTGCGCTAACTGCGACAAACCCGTCTGTTCCATCATGAAAGCGTCATGGTATAGGGTCTGCATCCGCCGGGCGCCCCCGCCGGATCGGTATCCCATTTGGCCCGGGATACCGGGAGGAACCCTATGAGCGCCGCGCGACGGCATCGGGAGCTGCAGATGAGCATCGGACGTGTGAACCCGGCGAAACGCCTGGAAGACCAAGGCATCACTGGTCTGGGCAACGTGTATTACAACCTGCTGGAACCGGCGCTGATCGAAGCGGCCATCCAACGCGGCGAAGGCACGCTGGGCAAAGGCGGCGCGTTCTATTGCACCACCGGCGCGCATACCGGCCGTTCGCCCAAGGACAAATTCGTGGTCCGCACCCCCTCGGTCGAAGACACGATCTGGTGGGAAAACAACAAGCCGATGGACCCGGCCAAGTTTGACGTCCTGCATGCCGACATGCTCGCGCACATGAAGGGCAAGGACTATTTCGTCGAGGATCTCTATGGCGGCGCCGATCCGGCGCATCGTCTGGACGTGCGTCTGGTGGCGGAACTGGCGTGGCACGGGCTGTTCCTGCGCACCATGCTGCGCCGCCCCGCGCGTGAAGAGCTGGACAGCTTCAACCCGGAATGGACGATCATCAACTGCCCCTCGTTCAAGGCCGACCCGGAGCGTCACGGCTGCCGTTCGGAAACGGTGATCGCGCTCAACTTCGACAAGAAGCTGATCCTGATCGGCAACACCGCTTACGCCGGCGAGAACAAGAAAGGTGTCTTCACCCTTCTGAACTACATCCTGCCGGGCAAGGGCGTGATGGCGATGCACTGCTCGGCCAACCACGCCATCGGCAACCCCGATGACTCGGCGGTGTTCTTCGGCCTGTCGGGCACCGGCAAGACCACGCTCTCGGCCGATCCCTCGCGCGTGCTGATCGGCGACGACGAGCATGGCTGGTCGGAAAAGGGCATCTTCAACTTCGAGGGTGGCTGCTACGCCAAGACCATCAACCTCTCGAACGAGGCCGAGCCGGATATCTACAACGCCTGCTCGATGTTCGGCACCGTGGTCGAGAACATGGTCTTCGATCCCGAGACGCTGGAGCTCGATTTCTTCGACAACAGCCTGACCGACAACATGCGCTGCGCCTATCCGCTGCATTACATCTCGAATGCTTCGGAAACCGCGCTGGGTGGCCATCCGAAGAACGTGATCATGCTGACCTGCGACGCCTACGGCGTGCTGCCGCCGATCGCGCGTCTGACCCCGGCGCAGGCGATGTATCACTTCCTGTCGGGCTTCACCTCGAAGACCCCGGGCACCGAAGTGGGCGTGACCGAGCCGCTGCCGACCTTCTCGACCTGCTTCGGCGCGCCCTTCATGCCGCGCCGCCCCGAGGTCTATGGCAAGCTGCTGGCCGCCAAGATCGCCGAGCATGGCGCCTCGTGCTGGCTGGTGAACACCGGCTGGACCGGCGGCGCCTTCGGCACCGGCAAGCGGATGCCGATCAAGGCCACCCGCGCGCTGCTGACCGCGGCGCTGGATGGCTCGCTGCATGATGCGCAGTTCCGCAAGGACCCGAACTTCGGCTTCGAAGTGCCGGTGGCGGTGCATGATGTGGACAGCACCCTGCTCAACCCGCGCGACACCTGGGCCGACAAGGCCGCGTTTGACGCGCAGGCGGCCAAGCTGGTGAAGATGTTCGCCGAGAATTTCGCGCAATACGTCCCCTATATCGACGAAGACGTGAAAGCCGTCGCGATCGGCTGAAGACATAACAATGGACAGTGAACGAAAAGGGGCCGGGAAACCGGCCCCTTTGCTTTGGCTGTGCGGCGGGCGCCTAGCGACGGCTGCGCTTGACCTTGCGCGCCACGCCGCGTTCCTTGGCCTTGAACGCAGCCAGCTTGCGGCCGCGCCGCACCGGGCCCTTGCCGCGGCCGCCGCCACCCGGGCCGCTCAGGTCGATGCCCTCCAGCTCGAGCAGTTCGAGCATCAGCCCGCCGGTGACCGGCACCGCCTCGCTCAGCCGCACCCGCGCGCGCATGCCGATCGCGACCACCATCCCGGTATCCGCGCCGATCAGCTGCTGCGCCTCGCGATCATAATGGAAGAACTCGCGCCCGATCTCGCGGATCGGGATTAGCCCGTCGGCGCCGGTCTCATCGAGCTTCACGAAGGCGCCGAACTTCTGCACGCCGCTGATCCGCCCGGTGAATTCGCTGCCGACCCGGTCGCTGAGATAGGCCGCCAGATAGCGGTCGGTGGTGTCGCGCTCGGCCATCATCGAGCGGCGTTCCGTGTCGGAAATCTGCTGCGCGGTCTCGGCGAGGTTCTCGATATCCCACGCACTCAGGCCATCCTTGCCCCAGCCATGCCCCGACACCAGCGCGCGATGCACGATCAGGTCGGAATAGCGGCGAATGGGCGAGGTGAAATGCGCGTAGGACCGCAGCGCCAGCCCGAAATGCCCGAAATTCTGCGGCGCGTAATAGGCCTGCGTCATCGCCCGCAGCGTCGAGATGTTCACGAGTTCATCGAAATCGCTGCCCTCGGCCTGTTCCAGAAGGCGGTTGAGATGCGCGGTCTTCAGCACCTGCCCCTTGGCCAGCGTAAAGCCCGAGGCCTGCGCCACCTCGCGCAGGGCCTCGATCTTGTCGGGGCTGGGCTCCTCGTGGACGCGATAAAGCAACGGCCGGCGCAGGCGCTCCAGCTCCTCGGCGGCGGCGACATTGGCCAGCACCATGAATTCCTCGATCAGCTTGTGCGCGTCGATCCGCTCCTTGAAGCGGACCGAGGCGACGCGGCCCTGATCGTCGATCACGATCTGACGCTCGGGCAGGTCGAGTTCCAGCGGCTGACGCCGCGCCCGCGCCTGCGCGAGCGCCCCGTAGCAGTCATAAAGCGGCGCGATGATCTCTTCGACCAGGGGCGCGGTTTTCTCGTCCGGCCGCCCCTCCTGCGCGCTTTGCACCTGCCCGTATTCCAGCGAGGCGACGGAACGGATCAGCCCGCGGGTGAAGCGATGCCCGATCTTGGTGCCGCTGGCGTCGATCTTCATCCGCACCGCCAGAACCGCGCGCGGCACATGTTCATGCAGCGAACAGAGGTCACCCGACAGCCGGTCGGGCAGCATCGGCACTACACGGTCGGGGAAATAGGTCGAATTGCCGCGCAACCGCGCCTCACGGTCCAGCGCCGAGCCGGGGCGCACATAATGCGCCACATCGGCGATTGCGACCCACAAGATATGGCCGCCTTCGTTCGCCGGATCGTCATCGGCATGGGCATGGCAGGCGTCGTCGCGGTCGCGCGCATCGGCCGGGTCGATGGTGACGAAGGGCAGGCCAGTCAGGTCCTCGCGCCCCTCCAGCCCCGCGGGCTGGGCGGCATCGGCCTCGGCAATCACCGCATCGGGGAAGTCGTCGGGGATGCCATGCTGATGGATCGCGATCAGGCTGACCGCGCGCGGCGCGCTGGGATCGCCCAGCCGCTCGATGATGCGCGCCCGCGGCAGGCCCATCCGGCCCTTCGGCCCGATCTGCTCGGCCTCGACCAGCTCGCCATCGCGCGCGTCATTCGTCGCCCCGGCGGCCACGATCCAATCCTTGTCGGCACCCTTGTCGATCGGGCTGATCCGCCCGCCCTCGGCCGATTTGCGGAAGATGCCGACCACACGGTGGCTCGCCTGCCCGATCTTGCGAATGAGCCGCGCCTCGTAATCATGGGCGGCCCCGGGCGTCTCGGCGAGCCGCGCAAGGATCCGGTCGCGCGCGCCCAGCGCCGGGTCGTCCGGCTTCGTCACCAGCAGGATCGTGGGCTCCGCCCCCTCGCCGCCCCATTCCATCGGCCGCGCCCATAGGTCCCCCGCGCTGTCGGGCGGCAGCACCTCGAGCACGCTGACGGGCGGCAGTTTCGCCGCATCGTGGAAGCTGCGGCGGCGGCGCTCGATCAACCCCTCGGCGGTCATCTCTTTCAGGATGCGCTTGAGTTCGATCTTGGCCGCGCCCTTGAGGCCAAAGGCCTGGGCGATATCGCGTTTCGCACCGGCGCCGGGATTGTCGGCAAGCCAGTCGAGGATCTGTTGTCTGGTGGGCATCGGTGTCATGGCCCTGCCTAGCACGCGGCGCGCGGGACGTCACGGGGCAAGCGGGGGCCTTAGACCGCCCGTTCCATATCCCGATGCGGGATGCCGGCATCATCGTATTCGGGCCCGCAGGCTTTGAACCCGAGTTTCTCATAGAAGGGCATCGCATGGACCTGCGCGCCCAGCCGCACTCTGGTGCAGCCCGCTGCCGCCAGACGCGCGCAGCCCTCGGTGATCAGCGCCGCGCCGAGGCCCGTGCCGCGGGCGGGTTTTGCCACACAGACGCGCCCGATCTTGCCCAGAGGGCCATGAACGAAGAGCCGCGCGGTGCCCAAGGGTGCGTCCCCATCAACCGCCAGCAGGTGGATCGCCTGCCCGTCGAGGTCATCCCATTCCTCGGCCTCGGGCACGCCCTGTTCCTCGATGAAGACCGCGCGGCGCAGCGCGTGGCAGGGCGCCAGATCGGTCGTCTCGACGATCCTCATGCGAAATAGTCCCGCAGGATCCGGCCATAGATCGCCTTCAGCGCCACGATCTGCGCGACCGGCACACGTTCATCGACCTGATGCATGGTGCGCCCGACCAGACCGAATTCCAGCACCGGGCAGTGATCCTTGACGAAACGCGCATCCGAGGTGCCGCCCGAGGTCGAGAGCTCGGGCCGCCGCCCGGTCTCGGCCTCGACCGCGGCGGCGACCAGCGCCACGAACTCACCCGGGGGCGTCAGGAAACTCTCGCCCGAAACCTCGGTGCGCAGGGCGAAGGTGACGCCAGTCGCCGCCGTCACCTCGGTGATCAGCCCCTGCGCCCAGGCCTCGATAGAGGCGCTGGAATGGGCATCGTTGAAGCGGATGTTGACGGTCGCCGTGGCCCGCGCCGGGATCACGTTATTGGCCGGGTTGCCGCAGTCGATCGTGGTGATCTGCAGGGTCGAGGGCTCGAAATGATCGGTGCCGGTGTCGAGCGGCTGGGCGGTCATCCGGCCCAAAAGGTCCACCAGCGCATGCAGCGGGTTCTTCGCCCGGTGCGGATAGGCGGAATGGCCCTGAACCCCGGTCGCCTCGAGATAAAAGGTCATCGAGCCGCGGCGCCCGATCTTCATCATCTCGCCCATCTCGTTGGGGCAGGTGGGCTCGCCCACCAGACAGACCGACATCGCCTCGCCCTGCTCGGCCATCCAGTCGAGAAGCGCGCGGGTGCCGTCGCGGCCCGCCCCTTCCTCATCGCCGGTGATGGTCAGGATCACCGCGCCCTCGGGGGGCGTCTGGGTCACGAAATCGACGGCGGCGGCGACGAAGGCGGCGACCCCGGTCTTCATGTCGGTGGCGCCGCGGCCCCACATCTCGCCGCCATGGATCTCGGCGCCGAACGGGTCATGGGTCCAGGCCTTGGCATCGCCCACCGGCACCACATCGGTATGACCGTTGAAACCGAAGGTCTTCGCCCCCTTGGCGCCCCAGCGGGCAAAGAGGTTCGGAATGCCGTTGCGGTCGACCCGGGTGCAGGCAAAGCCCGCCGCGCTCAGCACCCCTTCGAGCAGTTGCAGCGCGCCCCCTTCGAGCGGCGTGACCGAGGGGCAGCGGATCAGATCGGCAGAGAGTTTCACGGGATCAAGCGGCATCGGCAGTCCTTTCGCATCTGCCCAAGGCTTAGCCCCGCCGCCCCGCCGCGGCAACCATGGCTGTTGCAGATCGGTCCCGCTGGCCCGGCCATTTCCCCGGGACCCGGCAAAAACGGTTCCCTCCGCCGCCAAGCCTGCGGTATCAAGGGTGAAAATACGATAAGCCCCGAGGCAGGGCAGCACGAGCAGGGCCAACGCGCCCCAAGAGATGGCCGAATGGCCGATGCGGGAGGCCCCCTTCCGCCGCAGTGTTTGCACTGCCTCCAAGGCATGGAGGCGGATATGGCGACAGGTGCCGAGCTCACCTATAACACCAGCGCGACCGCGCTGCAGATGGCCGAGACCATCTTCGGCGATGGCGTCACGGTGCTGAGCGCAACCTATTCCGGCGACCCGCGGTCTTCGGCGATCTATTCCAATGGCGATGCGCTCTCGCCCGAGGCGACGCCCGCCGATACCGGGGTGATCCTGTCGACCGGCTTTGCCACCAGCTTCACCCAGTCGAGCGGCGATCCGAACCGATCCAGCGGCACCTCGGCCAATACGAACGGGATCAACAACAACGCCGATTTCAACGCGATCGCCGGCACCAGCACCTATGACGCCGCCTATATCGACGCGAGCTTCATCCCGACCGGCGATACGATGACGATCTCCTTCA
Source organism: Sphingomonadales bacterium (assembly GCA_014763785.1). Lineage (GTDB taxonomy): Bacteria > Pseudomonadota > Alphaproteobacteria > Rhodobacterales > Rhodobacteraceae > Rhodobacter. Next base: position 21,559 of record JACXUS010000015.1, read on the forward strand.
CCTTCGCGTCGGAGGAATACCCGGAATACACCAATTCGATCTATAACGATATCGTCGGCGTCTGGGTCAACGGCTCCTATGTTTCGCTGGGGATCGGCGATGGCAATGCCTCGGTGACCAACGTCAACGGCACCAGCAACGAGAACCTCTACATCTCGAATACGGGCGATCAGTATAACACCGAGATGGACGGGTTCACCGTGACGATGACGCTGACCTTCCCGGTCAATGCGGGCGTTACAAACACGATCCGGATCGGCATCGCCGATGCCTCGGATGCGACCTATGACTCGGCCATTCTGATTGCGGCGGACAGTGCGCAAACCGTGCTGATTGCCGAGGACGATCAGCTGACCATGGCGCCCGACCGGGTGCGCACGATCGACGTGCTGGGCAATGATGCCAACACCACCGGCGGCACGCTCAGCATCACCGCGATCAACGGCATCGCGGTCAATCCGGGCGATACGGTCACGCTGACCTCGGGCGAGCAGGTGACGCTGAATGCCGATGGCACGCTGAGCGTGGCCAGCGATGCGGGCGAGGAGGCGGTCAATTTCACCTATGAGGTGACCAGCTCGACCGGCCAGCATGATACCGGGCTTGTGACGCTCGATATCGTGCCCTGCTTTACCGCGGGCACGCGGATCGCCACGCCCGAAGGCCCGCGCCCGGTCGAGGATCTGCGCCCCGGCGATCTGGTTCTGACGCAGGACGAGGGGCCGCAGCCGCTGCGCTGGACCGGGCGGCGCCGGGTCGCGGCCGAGGGCGCCATGGCGCCGGTGCGGATCGCGGCGGGCCGGTTCGGGGCGCATGGCACGCTGAGCGTGTCGCCGCAGCACCGGGTGGTGGTGCGCGATGCCCGGGCGGAGCTTTTGTTCGACATGCCGGAGGTTCTGGTGGCCGCCAAGGACCTGATCGACGGACGGCACGTCACCCGCGCGCCGGGCGGCTTTGTCGATTATATCCATCTGCTCTTCGACCGCCATCAGGTGATCTTCGCCGAAGGCCTGCCGACCGAAAGCTTCCTGCCCGGCCCCCGGGTGATTGGCGCGATGGAGCGCGCGGTTCAGGCCGAGATCTGCAGCCTCTTCCCCGAGCTCGACCCCGAGACCGGCGCGGGCTATGGCCCCTGCGCGCGCCCGGCCCTGCGCGGCTACGAGGCGCGGCTGCTGGCGCAGGAGATCGCCGCATGAGCGCGCTCGCCGCGGCGGGCGGCTGGATCGTGGCGCATGTGCCGGGCGAGGGCGCGGTGGCGCTCGGGCCGCGCGAGACGCTGGCGCCGATGCTGGCGCAGGGCAGTGTGATGGCCGAATTCAGCCTGATCCGCGGGGCGCAGGGAGCGCTGCCGCTGGTGCAGCTGACGCGGCAGGGCGAGGCGCCGCGCAGCCTGTCGATCGGGCTCGACCCCGAGGGGCATCTGCAGGTGATCCAGCGCCGCGGCACCGATTTCCATGCGATTTCCCTCGATGCCAGCGCCGAGGTGGCGCAGGGCGGGCGGATGCGGCTGAGCTGGCGCTGGGATGCGCTCCGCGGCGAGAGCCTCTTGACGCTGGAGGCGCTCGGCACCGGGCAGATGCGCCAACGCGCGGGCCACCATCCGCTGCCAATGCCGCGCGAGGATCTGCGTGCTGTGGGCGAGGGTGCGGCGCAGGTGCGCTTTGGCCCCTGCCTCGATTGGATCGCGCTGGGGGATCATCTGCAGCCGGTGGGCCCCGCGGCCTGTTTCGCGCCCGCGACCCCGATCGAGACACCGCAGGGTCCGCGCCCCGCGGGCAGCCTGCGGGCGGGCGATCTGGTGGAAACGGTCGATGCCGGGGCGCAGCCGGTGCTGTGGTCGGGGCGGATCGCGCTGCCCGCGCTCGGGGGGCTGCGGCCGGTGCGGCTCTGTCCGCCGGGCTTTGGCGAGACCCGCGATCTGTGGCTTATGGCGCAGCACCGGCTGGCGCTGTCGGGGCCAACGGTGGAATATCTCTTCGGGCAGGAAGAGGTGCTGATCGCGGCGCAGCATCTGGTCGATGGCTGCCATGCGCTGCAACCGGCCTGCGCCGGGGTGCTGCACTGGCACGGGATCCTGCTCGCCGGTCATCACCTGCTGATCGCGGATAGCTGCCGGATCGAGAGCCTCTATGCCGGGCGGCTGGCGCGCCAGCCTGCGCTTGCGGCCACCACCGCGCTGGCCGATCTGGCGCGCACAAGCGCCCTGCCTGTGCATGGCGCGCCCGTGCGCCCGGTGCTGAATGGCTATGAGGCCGAGATGCTGGCGGTCACCCGCGCCCAGCGTCGCGGTCCGGTCGCCGCCTGAACCCAGCCTGAACGCAGCCCGTCCTGCTGTGCCCGGGCGGATCCGGGCCCTCCGGGCGCAAGCGCCCGGACCCGGGCGGGGGCGGGCCTGCAAGCAGGCCC
>JACXUS010000445.1 GCA_014763785.1 Sphingomonadales bacterium
ACGTGGCGTTATATTATAACCATGTAATAGTATAACGGAGGCTTGCATGACCCACGCCCTTTCCCCTGACCGCCGCCTGCCGGTCACCGTGCTTTCCGGCTTTCTCGGCGCGGGCAAGACCACGCTTCTGAACCATGTGCTGGCCAACCGCTCCGGCCTGCGCGTCGCGGTCATCGTCAATGACATGTCCGAAGTGAACATCGACGCCGATCTGATCCGCGCGGGCGGCAGCCTGACCCGCGGCGAGGAAAAACTGGTCGAGATGACCAACGGCTGCATCTGCTGCACCCTGCGCGACGACCTGCTGACCGAGGTCCGCCGTCTGGCCGAAGAGGGCCGCTTCGACTATCTGCTGATCGAATCGACCGGCGTGTCAGAGCCGTTGCCGGTCGCCGCCACCTTCGAATTCCGCGACGAGGCGGGCGCTGCGCTCGACGATGTCGCGCGGCTCGATACGATGGTGACCGTCGTCGATGCGGCGAACCTGACGCGCGATTTCTCGGCTCAGGACTTCCTCGCGGACCGCGGCGCCGCACTTGGCCCCGAGGACGAACGCTCGCTGGTGCACCTCCTGACCGAGCAGATCGAATTCGCCGATGTGATCATCCTGAACAAGATCGGCGCCGCCAGCCCCGCCGAGCGCGAGACCGCCCGCGCGATCCTGCGCGCGCTCAATGCCGATGCGAAGATCATCGAGGCCGATTACGGCCAAATCCCGCCGCAGGAGATCCTTGGCACCGGGCGCTTCAGCTTCGAGCACGCGCATCGCCATCCGACCTGGGCGCAGGAGCTTTACGGTTTTGCCGATCACACGCCGGAGGATGCCGAATATGGCATCACCAGCTTCGTTTATCGCGCGGAGCGCCCCTTCGACCCGGCGAAACTGGCCGAGTTCTTCGAGACACCGCTGCCGGGCGTGATCCGCGCCAAGGGGCATTTCTGGCTGGCCACGCGCCCCGACTGGGCGGGCGAATTCTCGATGGCCGGTCCGATGCTCGAGGTGCGCGGCCTGGGCCTGTGGTGGGCGGCCGTGCCCGAGACGCACTGGCCCGAAGAGGCCCGCGCCCGGATGGCCGCGAAGGTCGCGCAGGAATTCGGCGACCGGCGACAGGAGATGGTCTTCATCGGCATGCTGGGCGAGATGAACCGCGCCCGGATCGAGACGATGCTCAACCGCTGTCTGGTCCCGGAAACCCGCTTCGAGCCCGCGCGCTGGCAGGGGCTGACTGACCCCTTCCCGCACTGGGGCCGCGCGGCATGAGGGTGGCGGCATGCGGCGCAACCTGACCACCGGCCTCAAACGCCGCCTGCGCACCGATCCGATGGGCGATTTCGACCGCCTGCCCGCCCCCGCCCGCGCTTGGGCGCATCGCGCGGTGCTGCCCTGGTCGGCGGCCTCGATCGCGCGGATCTGGGCGCGGGCGCTCAGCGAAACCGGCTCTGAGGCCGCGGCGCTTGCCCGCCTGTGTGCGGCCGAGGCTGGCACCCTTGCGCGCGAGCGCGGCACGAGCGGCTGAGGGCCGAGCGGGGGCCAGCCCCCGCACCCCCGGGATATTTCGGCACTGTTGAGAGCAAACCCCTCCCCCTCAAC
>JACXUS010000145.1 GCA_014763785.1 Sphingomonadales bacterium
GCGCCCGCTTCGGCGCGCTCGGGGTGATCGACCCGGTGACGGGCAGCCCCGCGGTCACCCGGATCGCGCTGGGGCAAGGCCCCGCGGGCGGGCTCTGGACGCTGGTCTCGGGGCTTTCGGCGCATACCCGCGCGCTGCGCGCCACCCCGGCGGCGGGCCTTCTGGTGGGCGAGCCGGGGCCGAAGGGCGACCCGCTGACCCATCCGCGCCTCAGCCTGCAGGTCGAGGCCGTGCCCCTGCCGCGCGAGGCCGCCGGTTTCGCCGCGATGCGGGCGCGCTGGCTGGCGGATCATCCGAAATCCAAGCTCTATATCGACCTGCCCGATTTCATCTTCTTTGACTTCCGCATCCGCTCGGGCGCACTCAATGGCGGCTTCGGCCGCGCCTTCCTGCTCAGCCCCGACGATCTGACCTGAACGCGAAAACGGGCGCCCCTCCGGGCGCCCGTTTCCGGTAAACCGCGGCCGGTCGGCGGCTCAGTTCGGATTGTCCATCCGCACGATGATATTGATCCGGCCCTTGGCAGGCTCGGCCCAGTTCACCGTGACATCCTGTTTCGTCGCGCCCTGCTCGACATTGACATAGGGCATGCTCGACACCCGCCCGCCGGAGGCATTGGTGATCATCCCCTCGGCCACCACGCTTTCCACATTGCGCGCCCAGCCACCGAAGGGCAGGAACGGACCGGGCTGCACCGTCCACACCGTCTGCGCCGTCGCCTGATCGACCTGCAGCACAACCGGGTTGGCGCAAAGCTGATTGACGGCGTTGAACGTATTGCCCTCGATCAGCACGTTACGCATCCGGCCATAGTCCAGATCGGCAAAGCTCGTATCGACCTTCTCGATCCGGTCGATCGAGCCGTTGAGCGACTTGAAGACGTTGTTGGCGATCGTCAGGCCGTGGAGGAAATGGCCATCGCCATAGGGCTTGATCGAGAACCATGTGAACCACGGCGCCACGTTGATGCTGACGAAGGTGTTGCCGCTGACCGTCAGCCCGCCGAAGGAATATTCGTTCCCGTAATCGGGGTCGGGCGAATATTCATTGGTCCATTCGATGACCGAGTTGTCGATATAGTTGCCGGTCACCGCCGATTGCACATTGGTCTGGGTGAAGACCAGCCCCGCGACGCGCACGGCGTTGGTCTCCTCGTCGCCCTGAAACCAGTGGTTGCCCACGATCAGATGCCCCGAGCCGTGCATGATCATCGTCGTGCCGAACCGCACGAAGCGGCTGTCGCGGATCTTCACATCATTGGCGTTGACGTTCAGCGCGATCGACACGCGGTCCTGCGCCGGGGTCTGCCCCTCGTTCGAGATGAACTGGCAGCCGTCGATCAGCAGGTCCTGACACCCCCGCCCGATCGAGGTGAAGACCTTGTCCTTGGGCAGCGTGACATAGCTGTCGCGGATCTGGAACATCTGCCCCGATTGCGCCAGCATGATGCAGCTCGCCTGCCCGTTGCACAGGAATTCGACATCCGCGATATTGAACCTGTCGAGCTTGGAAACCCCAGAGAAATCAAGGATATACTTGTGCCGGGTGAAGGTCAGGTTTCGGGTACCCGAGCCGCCATAGAAGGGCTGCGACAGGGTGATCGTGGCCGCGCCCACATCGACAGCCTTCACATAGACCTCGCGGCCCACGCCCGCGCCGCTGATCCGCGCGCCGACCGGAATATTGGCGATATTGGTGACATTGGTCAGCGTGGTCTGCTGGCTCGTCGAATAGGTCGCCTGGCTCGTCACCACCGTATCCGCCCAGACCGGGCCATCGATCACGTTGAACTGGCCATTGCGCAGCACACGGCGGTTCGAGAAATTGGTCAGATCGGGCGCCAGATCCTTGATCACGATCGGCTCGGTCACCTCGATACGCCGCCCCTTCAGGTCGAGCGTGTTGTGATCAGTATAGCCAAAGAGCGCCTGCAGCGCCTTCTTGAACCCCTCGAGCTCGCTGCCGAAAGCCTCGGCATAGGTCGGGAAATCATAGCTCGCAAGCAGCGCCAGCCGCGCCGCCACCGGCATGCTCAGCGTGCCCACGAAGCGGATCGGCGAGCCGATCGACAGCGACGAGCCGATGTAGAATGTGCCCTCGGGCACCACGATCATCCGCCCCGCCGCGGCATTATCGGCCGCCACGAAGGCCGCGCGGTCATCGGTCACCCCGTCGCCCTTGGCGCCGTAATCGCGCACATCGACCCAATCCATCATGTCGCGCAGGAAGGCCTCGGTGATATCCTCGATCTCGATGTCGTCGATCCGCACCACCGCGCCATTCGCTCCCGTCAGGTCGAGCCCGAAATGGCCATAGATCGGCTCAGTGCCCCAAGCCATCGCAACGCCCCCGCGGTTGCCCGAGCCGACAATCGCGCTGACCTCGACCACCGTGCCATAGCTCGACAGCGTGACCGTGCTGCCCACCTCGGTCAGCCCCGAGACATGGCCCGAGGCCGACATCGCATAGCCCGCGATGCGCACACCCGGCAGCGCGCCGCTGACCGCCTTGACGCGGGCGGTGATCCGCAGATAGCAGCCCGGGATGATCGGCGTCTGCCCCATATAGCGCAGCTTCTGCGTGCTCTGGATCTTGATCAGCTCGAGGCACGAGCCGAAGTCCTGATCGCCAAAGGCAACGGCCGCATTCGGCGCGCCCGCATAGGTCGCCGAGCCCGCCGTGCCGTTCTCGCTCGACCAGACCCCGAGCCCCAGTTCAAATGCGGGCGGGGTCAGCACCAGCCCATCGGTAATCGCCTTGTTCATCCGATATTCCTCATTGTTCCGGCCCGACCGGCAGGGGGGCCGCGCGGCACCGGCGCGCGGGTTTGCGCGCGGCGGCCGGCCCGGCCACGTCTCCTGCTGGCATTTGCCGGTGCCCTCGCTCCGGCCTGACCAGACCTAAAGCGAAAGGTTAAAGAACCCCTGATGCCATCGCGCGCCGCCCCGGCTCCGGCCCGGCCCGCCACCTTGCTGCGACGCAGAAAAGTGTCGCAAAACTGTCGCAGCGTCTTGCTAGGCAGGCCCGGTCGGATCAGACTTGGATGGTCATGCCCTATTCGCTCCTGCCCGATGACCCCTCGCCCACCGAGGCGCTGCGCCGGATCGCACGGTCCGAGCTGGGGGATGCGCTCAAGATGGTGCGCGCGACCGAGGCCAGCTCGCTGGTGCATTCGCTGCGCAAGAATATCAAGAAAACCCGTGGCTTGCTGCGACTGGTGCAGCCGAATTTCGAGGGCTTCTCTGCCGCCAATGCCGCGCTGCGGGACGCCGCCGCGGGCATCTCGGGGCTGCGCGACGCCGAGGTGATGCGCCTGACGCTCGCCGAACTGCTCGCCGCGCGCCACGATCCCGCTGGCGCCGCCGCCGCGCAGGCAATGCTCGAGGCGCTGCCGCCCTTCGCCCATGCCGCCCCCGATCACGCCGCCATCGCCACCTTTGCCGAGGCGATCACCGCCCAGCGCGAGGCCGCCGCGCGCTGGCAGGTCTCGGGCAAGGGCTGGAAGGCCTATGCCCCGGGCCTGCACAAGAGCTTCGCCCAAGGCCGCAAGCTGATGGCCGAGGCCCGTTCGAGCGGCTCTGACGAGGTGATGCACCGCTGGCGCTCGCGGGTGAAGCATCACTGGTATCACGCGCGGCTCATGGCGCCGATCTGGCCCGAGATGCTAGAGGCCCATTCCGCCGCGGCCGACACTTTGGGCGAGCTGCTCGGCACGCATCACGATCTGTCGGTGCTGCGCGCCGCGATCCCCGCGCATCTGCCAGAGGGTCCCGCCGCGGCCCTCGATCAGCTCGCCCGCGCCGCGCAACAGGCCCGCGCCGAGGCCGCCTTTGCCCTTGGCGCGCGGCTCTATGCCGAAACGCCCGAGGCCCTGACCGACCGTTGGGGCGCCTGGTTCGAGCTGTGGCGCCGCGGCTAAACCGCGGCGCCCGAAGCAAAGCGCGCGCGGGCCAGGGGCCCGCGCGCGCGGTCGCACCCGGCCCCGCCGGGTCGCATCACTCCAGCCGGATCAGGCGACCAGATCGCCCGCCAGCCCCTTCTCGATCAGCGCCACGGTTTCCTGCACGCCATAAAGCGCGATGAACCCGCCAAACCGCGGCCCTTGGCTTGCGCCCAAGAGCACCTCGTAAAGCGCCTGGAACCAGTCGCGCAGGTTCTCGAAGCCATGATCCTTGCCGACAGCGAAAACCATCGTCTGCAGCGCATCCGACGGGTCCTCGAAGGTCTGGTGCAGGTCCTGATCCGGCAGCTCTTTCAACCGCTTGACCAGATCCTCCATCGCTGCGCGCTCCTGATCGCTGGGCAGGCGGAATTTCCGCTCGGGCGCCACGAAATCGTTGAAATAGCGCACCGCAAAGCCCGCCGCCTGATCCAGATCGGGGTGGGTTTCGGGGCTTGCCTCGGGCGCATAGCGGCGGATGAAGCCCCAAAGCCCGTCCTTGTCCGCCGCCCCGGCAACGCTCGCCAGATTGAGCAGCATCGAGAACGGCACCACCATCCGGCTTTCCGGCACATCGCCGCCGTGGATATGCCAGACCGGGTTATCGAGCTGTTTCGCCGCATCCTGCGACGGATAGGCGCGCAGCTGCTGGTGATATTCATCGACCATCTTCGGGATCACATCCCACGACAGCCGCTTCGCGGTCTTCGGCTTCAAATACATGAAATAGCTCAGCGATTCTGTCGCCGCATAGGTCAGCCATTCGTCGATCGAAAGCCCGTTGCCCTTCGATTTCGAGATTTTCTCACCATTCGCATCCAAGAACAGCTCATAGGTGAAATGCTCGGGCGCGCGGCCGCCCAGCACCCGGCAAATGCCGTCATAGATCGGCGTATTGGTCGAGTGATCCTTGCCATACATCTCGAAATCGACATCGAGCGCCGCCCAGCGCATGCCGAAATCGGGCTTCCACTGCAGCTTGACATTGCCCCCGGTGACCGGAAGCGTCCATTCCCGACCATCCTCATCGTCGAAGGTGATCGTGCCCTCCTTGGCATCGACCTGCTTCATCGGCACATAGAGCACCCGGCCCGTTTCCGGGTGGATCGGCAGGAAACAGCTGTAGGTCTGCTGACGCTCCTCGCGCAGAGACTTCAGCATGATCGCCATGATCTCATCATATTTTTCGGCCGCGCGCAGCAGCATCGCATCGAACCGGCCCGCCTTGTAGTAATCGGTCGCGCTCGCGAATTCATACTCGAACCCGAAGGTGTCCAGAAACCGGCGCAGCATCGCATTGTTATGCCCGCCGAAGCTGTCGAACTGCTCGAACGGATCGGGCACCGCGGTCAGCGGCTTCTGGATATTCGCCTTCAGAAGCTCTTGATTTGGCACGTTTTCCGGCACTTTGCGCATGCCGTCCATATCGTCGGAAAAGCACAGAAGCCGCGTCGGAATATCCGAGATGATCTCGAAGGCGCGCCGGATCATCGTCGTGCGCGCCACCTCGCCGAAGGTGCCGATATGCGGCAGACCCGAGGGGCCGTAGCCGGTCTCGAACAGCACATGCCCCTTTTCGGGATCCTTCTTTTCGTAACGCTTGAGCACCCGGCGCGCCTCCTCGAAAGGCCAGGCTTTGGAGTTCATCGCAGCGTCACGCAGGCTCGTCATGTCATCCCTCACCGGGCGCCCCATGCGCCCTTCGCGATCCACCTATTGAACGGGGGGCAGATCGTCAATAATTACTCGGGAAACCCGTGAAAGGATGCCCCGTGACCGACGCCCTGCCCTCTCTCTCGCCGCAAGATGCGCTGATCGCCGTGATGGTGGCGGTTTCGGCCTCGGATGAGACGATCCGCACCTCTGAACTCGTCGCGATCGAGCGGATGGTGAACCATATGCCAGTCTTTGCGACCTATGATATCGACCGCATTTCGGTTGTGGCGCAGACCGTCTATGCGCTCTTCGAAGAGGAAGAGGGGATCGAGGCGCTCTTTGGCCTCGTGCGCGCGGCCCTGCCCGAACGTCTGCATGAGACCGCCTATGCGCTGGCCTGCGATGTGGCGGCGGCGGATGGGGTGCTGCGCCAACCGGAATTGCGGATGCTCGAGGAAATCCGGGGCGAGCTGTCGATTGACCGGCTGCATGCGGTGGCAATCGAATGGGGCGCAAGGGTGCGCCATATGACGCTCTAGGCCCGGCGGCGAAGGGCGTTAACGCGATCTTCAGGGGATTTGCGTAGATTTTGGGTCAGTTTTGCCGGGGCCCTGCGCCCGCGGCCTGCCCCGGACGGATCGCCGATGACCCGAATGAGAGATTTCGCGATAACCCGCGCGCTCTTTGGCGCCCTGATGCTGATGCTGCTGTGCACCGGCGGCGTTCAGGCCGCGGGAAGCACGACGCCCCCCGCCATTCGCCCCGAATTCAGTCAGGAAATCAGCAAGGCCGCCTCGCTGGCGTTGCAGATCGACATGGCGGGCACGCAACGGATGCTCAGCCAGCGGATGACCGCGGCCGCCTGCCTCGTCAATCTCGGGGTCAATCCCGAACAGCAGCGTCTGGCATTGAGCGAATCGGTCGATCTGCTCTCGGCCTCGATCGACCGGCTTGAAACCGGCTATCCGCTGACCGGCATGCAGCCGGTCGACGATCCGATCGCCCGCGCCGGGCTGGAAGCCGAGCGTGCGATCTGGTCGGAACTCCTGCCCCTCGTCACCGCGATCCGCGATTACGGCCGCAGCCCGCAGACGCTGCAAAGCATCGTCGCGCAGGAACCCGTGCTGTTGCGCACCGCGCAGAACCTCGTGCAGGCGCTGCGCCGCGGGGCCTGGGGCAATGGCGCGGCTCAGGCCGAGATCCGCGCCCTCGATCTGGTCGGGCGACAGCGGATGCTGGCCTATCAGATGCTCAAGGAAGCCTGCCTGATCACCACCGAGGGGCGCGCCGGCCGCGAGACAGAGCCGCACCGCCGCGCGCTTGTGGCCGCGCTCGACATGTTCGAGATGACCGCGGGCCAGCTGATCGCCGGGGATGAGGCCGCGCGCATCGCACCGCCCCCGAACGACGACGCCTTCGCGGCGCTCGATCAGGTGCAACTGCATTGGCAGGATCTGCGCCCGCTGTTCGAACCCGCGCTCGAGGGCGAGGCGCTTGGCCCCGCGGCACTCGGCGATCTGTCCTATGATTACGATGCGCTGCTGTTCGATCTCGATGAGGTCGTCTGGTATTACACGCTCGACTG
>JACXUS010000446.1 GCA_014763785.1 Sphingomonadales bacterium
GTGCAGGCGGATCCTGGGTCGCGCCCGATGCGATGGTGCAGGCGGGCGATTGGGCGGGGATCGAAGCGCTCGCGCGCGAGGCGGCCGCCCTGCCACGCTGAGTAACCCTAGAAGCGCCGTCCGCGCGCGCCGCCGCGCCGCACAGGCGCTCCGCTCTCGCGGGTCAGCCCTTCGCTGAGGACCCGGCTCATCGGGTGCTCGGGCGGCCCTTGATACCCCACCAAAACCGTCCGGATCGCCTCTTTCGCATCCAGACCCGGAGCAAGGCTCAGCGCCCAATCCATGAAGATCGACCGGCATTCGGCCTCGCCGATCCCGTCGATCTTGTAGCTCTCGCGGATCAGCCCTTTCGGATCCGCCTCGTTCATATCCATCAGTTTGCGCCCCATTCAGCCCCCCAAAATCCGATCGACGATGGCCGCGACCTCGGCTGTCGCCGTCTCGAGCCGCGCGCTTAGCGCTTCGAGCGTCTCCATGCCCGTCTCGCGCAGCATGAAGGCGGTTGCCCCCTCGCCCAACGCCTCAAGATCGCGCGCGTCGTCGCTCAGCAGTTTCTCGCCCGCGCGCAGTCTCCACAAGAAGCGATAGGCCGAGGCGAGCGCCTCCCCCGTCGGCTTGTCGACCAATCCCGCACGCGGTCCGATCCTGAGCTGCGCCTCGACCCGGCGCGCCGGCGCTCCCTCGTGGAGCGCGAACCATTGCGCAAGAAGTTCGATATCCTGCAACCGCCCCGCTCCGATCTTGGCTTCCCAGCGCCCTTTAACGGGCTTGGCCGCGAAGATCCGGGCGCGCATTTCGGCGAGATCGGGCAGTACCTTTTCCGCCTTGCCCTTGGCCGCAAGCACCTCGAGCCGGATCGCCTCGACCTCGGCGGCCAGATCCGCGCATCCCGCCACCGGCCGCGCCCGGGTCAACGCGAGATGCTCCCAGGTCCAGGCCTCGTTCATCTGGTAATCGGCAAAACTCGAAAGCGCCGTCGCGACCGGCCCTTGGCGCCCGGACGGGCGCAGCCGCATATCGACCTCGTAAAGCATCCCCTCGGGCATCTGCGCCGAGAGCGCCGTGATCAGCGCCTGGGTGAGCTTTGCATAGTAAGCCCTTGTCGCAAGGGGCTTCTTGCCTTCGGAATAGTCCTGTCCGGCGGGATCGTAGATAACGATGAGATCCAGATCCGAGCGCGCATGAAGCCGCTCCGCCCCGAGGCTGCCCATCCCCAGAACCACCGCCCCCTTGCCCGGGCATGGCCCGTGACGGCGCGCGAATTCCTCTTGGACCGCGGGCCAGAGCGCTGCAAGTACCGCACCCGCCACATCGGCATATTGGCCCGCCGCCTCGGACGCATCGACCAGTCCGCGCAGGTGATGAACGCCAACGCGGAACTTCCATTCCTTCGCCCAGCGACGCGCCGCGATCAGCGCCGCCTCGTAATCGCCCGCCTGCGCCAGAAGCCGCTCGAGATCGACCGTCAGCGCATCGCGCCCGGGCCAGGGCGAAAAGAAGCTGCCGCCCAGAACCGCATCAAGAACGCCCGCATTGCGCGAGAGATAGCTCGCAAGCCCCGGCGCTGTTGCGCAGATGTCGACAATC
>JACXUS010000146.1 GCA_014763785.1 Sphingomonadales bacterium
CCCCTTGGGCGGTGGACGATGCCCCCGCCCCCTTCATCGCGGCGCAGATGCGCGGGATTGTCGGCCTCGAGATCACCGTCGAGCGGATGGAGGGCAAGCTGAAGCTCTCGCAGAACCGCTCGGCCGAGGATCGGGCGGGGGTGCATGCGGGCTTGATGGCCGAGGGGCAGCCGCTCGCGCGGTTGATGCCCGACCCGGGGTGAGGCGCCCGACCGCCGCCCTGCCCTGACCTCACACGGATTTTCATCATGACCGATCACCCCAGCAACTGGACCGACCTGATCCCCCCCGCCGCGCGCGACTATATCGCCGGGCGCCGTCTGGACGAGGTCGAATGTATCGTCGCCGATATCGCGGGCGTGGCCCGCGGCAAGGCGATGCCCGCCTCGAAATTCGCCCATCAGGACCGCTTCTTCCTGCCCAATTCGATCTTTTTGCAGACGATCACCGGCGAATGGACCGACAACCCCACGGGCGCCTTCACCGAGCCCGACATGATCCTGAAACCTGACTGGAGCACCGCCAGCGCCGCGCCCTGGACCGCGGATGTCACGCTGCAGGTGATCCATGACGCGCAGGATCAACAGGGCAATCCGGTGCCCACCGCGCCGCGCAATGTGCTGCGCCGGGTGATGGAGCTTTACGCCGCCGAGGGCTGGCGCCCGGTCGTCGCCCCCGAGATGGAATTCTTTCTGGTCGCGCGCAACCTTGACCCGAACCAGCCGATCATCCCGCCGATGGGCCGCTCTGGCCGCCGCGCGGCGGGCAAACAGGCCTATTCGATGTCGGCGGTTGATGAATATGGCAAGGTGATCGACGATATCTATGACTTCGCCGAGGCGCAGGGCTTCGAGATCGACGGCATCTTGCAAGAGGGCGGCGCCGGTCAGGTGGAAATCAACCTTGCTCATGGCGATCCGATCGCGCTGGCCGATCAGATCTTCTATTTCAAGCGGCTGATCCGCGAGGCGGCGCTGCGCCACGATTGCTTTGCCACCTTCATGGCCAAGCCGATCGAGGGCGAGCCGGGCTCGGCGATGCATATCCATCAGTCGGTGATCGATAGGGCGACCGGCGCGAATATCTTCTCGGAGCCCGACGGCCGCGAGAGCGAGGCCTTCCTGCATTTCATCGCCGGCATGCAGACCTATCTCCCCGCGGTGATCGCGCTTCTGGCGCCCTATGTGAACAGCTATCGCCGCTATGTCCCGGACTTTGCCGCGCCGATCAACCTCGAATGGGGGCGCGACAACCGCACGACGGGGCTACGGGTGCCGATCTCGGGGCCTGCGGCGCGGCGGCTGGAAAACCGTCTGGCGGGGATGGATTGCAACCCCTATCTGGGGCTCGCGGCCTCGATGGCCTGCGGCTATCTCGGGCTCAAGGAGAAGAAGCTGCCGCGCGCCGAATGCATGGGCGACGCCTATATGGGCGACACCGACCTGCCCTATAATCTGGGCGATGCGCTCGATCTGCTGGCCGAATGCGAGCCGGTGCGCGAGGTGCTGGGGGGCGAGTTCTGTTCCGTCTACGAGGCGGTGAAACGCAATGAATACAAAGAGTTCCTGCAGGTCATCAGCCCGTGGGAGCGCGAGCACCTGCTGTTGAACGTGTGACGCGATGAACCTGCTGTTTGCCAATGACCGGCCGGGGGAATACCCGGCCAGCTTCTACACGGACACCCGCGATGCCGCGCCGGAGCGGCCCGCGCTGGCGGGCGATCAGCGCGCCGATGTCTGCGTTATCGGCGGCGGCTATACCGGCCTGTCGGCCGCGCTGCATCTGGCCGAGGCCGGGCGGCGGGTGATCCTCGTTGAGGCACATCGCGCGGGCTTTGGCGCCTCGGGGCGTAATGGCGGGCAGATCGGCTCGGGCCAACGGCTCGAGGTCACCGAGCTTGAGGCGATGGCGGGGAAGCCCGCCGCGCGGCGGCTGTGGGACATGGCCGAAGAGGCCAAGGAGCTGACCTATGATCTTGCCGCGCGCGCGGGGGTGCCCACGCATCGCGGCATTGCCCATGCGGCGGTGAAGGCGTCCGAGGTGCGCCACGCGCATGAGATGGCCGGCTATCTCGCGCAGCACTACGGCTATGACCAGATCACGCCCTTGGACCGCGCGGGGCTGCAGGCGCTGATCCCCTCGCCGCTCTACCTTGGCGGCGATATCGACCGCGGCGCGGGCCATGTGCATCCGCTGAACCTTGCGCTTGGGATGGCGCGGCTGGCCGAGGCGGCGGGCGCGGTGATCCACGAACGTTCGGTCGTGACCGGCATCGAACATGGCACGGCAACCCGCCCCAGCCGGATCACCACCGCGGCGGGCAGCGTCACCGCCGATCATGTGGTGCTGGCCGCGAATGGCTATCTGGATCTGTTGCAGCCGAAAATCGCCGCGCATGTGCTGCCGATCAACAATTACATCGCCGTGACCGAGCCCTTGGGCCCGCGCGCGGCGGAGGTGATGACCGAGAACATCGCCGCGCATGACACGAAATTCGTGGTCAATTACTGGCGCATGCATGAAGACCGGCTGGTCTTTGGCGGCGGCGAGACGGTCTCTTATCGCTTCCCGCGCGACATTGCCGCCAAGGTGCGCAAGCCGCTGGAGCAGGTCTATCCGCAGCTCAAGGGCGTGCGGCTGACCCATGCCTGGGGCGGGACGCTCGCGATCACCGTGAACCGGATGCCCTATTTCGCGCGCCCGGCGGCGAACTGCCTGACGGCAAGCGGGTTTTCCGGGCATGGCGTGGCGCTGGCGACGCTGTCGGGGAAACTCATGGCGCAGGCGATCACCGCAACCGGCGATGGCTTTGACGCGATGGAGGCGCTGCCCTCGCCCGCCTTCCCGGGCGGCACCCATCTGCGCTGGCCGATGCTGGTGGCGGGGATGAGCTGGTTCGCGCTGCGCGACAAATTGGGCATATGACCGCCGATCGGGCCCCGAACCCATGCCAGACATGAAACTTTCACTTGGGGCGGGCGCGGCAAGGGCGTAAAGAAAACCTGAAAGTCACATTCAGGAAGTCTTGCCATGCCCCGCGACGGACAGCCCGCCCCGAACTGCTACGACGCCGAACCGATCCCCGAGGCCGCGCGGGCCGAGATCGACCGGCTGCTCGCCTCGGGGGATCTGTTCCGCTACACCTCGGAGAACGCGCCGGTGGCGCTGCTCGAGGCGGAGTTTGCCGCCTTCATGGGCAGCCGCTATGCGGTCTGCGTGGCGTCCTGCTCGGCCGCGCTGTTTCTCTCGCTCAAGGCGCTCGACCTGCCGCGCGGCGCGCGGGTGCTGGTCCCGGCCTTCACCTTCGCGGCCGTGCCCTCGGCGATCGTCCATGCCGATTGCGAGCCGGTTCTGGTCGAGGTGGGCGAGAATTTCCGCATCGACATGGAGGATTTCCGCGCCAAGTTCGACGACAGCATTGCGGCGGTGATGATCAGCCACATGCGCGGCCATACTTCGGATATGGATGCGATCATGGAGCTGGCCGATGCCCGCGGCGTGCCGGTGATCGAGGATGCGGCGCATTCTCTGGGGACCCTCTGGCATGGCAAGAAGATCGGCACGATCGGCAAGATCGGCTGCTTCAGCTTCCAGAGCTACAAGCTGGTGAACGCGGGCGAAGGCGGCGTGCTGGTCACCGATGACCCGGAGCTCGCCGCGCGCGCGATCATCATGTCGGGCGCCTATGAGCACAACTGGAAGAAGCACCCGGGCCTGCAGAACAGCTTCCACCACTGGCAAAACAAGCTGCCGCTTTATAACACGCGGATGCAGAACCTCTCGGCCGCGGTGATCCGCCCGCAGCTGGCCGAGGTCGAGCGCCGCGTGAATGACGGCCGCGCGAACCATGATTATGTGGCCGCGATCCTCAATGCCTCGCCCTGGCTCGACGTGCCGCCGCCGCTCGCGCCCGAGACCCGCGCGCCCGACAGCCTGCAATTCAATCTGGTCGGCGACTGGTCGGATGACGAGGCCCTGCGCCTGCAGGATGAGGCCAAGGCCCGCGGCGTGGCGGTGCAGGTCTTCGGCCTGTCGAAAGACAACGCCCGCGCCTTCTGGAACTGGCAGTTTCTGGGCCCGCAGCCCAACCTGCCGAAGACCCGGGCGATGCTGATGCGCGCCTGCGACACGCGCCTGCCCGCGCGGCTGAAACAGCCCGATCTGGACTTCATCGCCCATGCGATCGTCGAGGCGGCAGCGGCGGTCAAGGGCTGAGCGCGCGCGGCTGGACAGCGCCGGAGCTCTGCCCCGGACCCCGGAGTATTTGCACCAAGAAGAAACCCTGCGTTCTCATTGGCCGAAATACTCGCAGGGGTGAGGGCCGCAAGGCCCGAGGGGGCGGCAGCCCCCTTTTCGCCCTCAGATCAGGCCCTTGGCCTTGAACAACGCCTTGATATCGGTTTCAGGGCGCGCGCCGTAATGGCTGATGACCTCGGCCGCGGCCACGCAGCCCATGGCGCCCGCGGTGGCCAGGCTCTGCCCCGTCGCATAGCCATAAAGGAAGCCCGCCGCGAATTGATCGCCCGCGCCCGTCGCATCGACCGGCACCACGCGATGCACCGGCACTTCGACGCGCTCCGCGCCGCGGATCAGCACCACATCGGCGCCCGAGCGGGTGCAGACCACCAGCCCGCATTCCGACGCCGCCTGCGCCAGCGCGCTTTCCAGATCGGTCTGATAGAGCGATTCCCATTCGTGCTCGTTGCCGATCACATAATCCATCTGATCGCGCACCAGACGCCGGAAATCGGCACGGTGACGGTCCACGCAGAACGGGTCGCTGAGCGCGATCCCCGCCTTGCCGCCGCCGCGGTGGCAGCCCTGTGCGGCCTTCAGGAACGCCGCCTTGCCGTGGTCCTTGTCAAAGAGATAGCCCTCGAGGAACAGGATCTCGGTGTTCTCGACCACCTCAAGCGCCACATCCATCGTGCCGAGATCGGCGCCCTCGCCCAGATAGGTGTTCATCGACCGCTCGCCGTCGGGCGTCACGAAAATCATCGAGCGCGAGGTGGGCAGCTTGCCGTCCTTCACCGGCGGGTTCGGGAAATCGGTGCCCTCGGCATGCAGCGCCGCCTCGTAGAACCGCCCCAGCGCATCATCGCGCACCCGGCCGATGAAGGCCGTGGTCAGCCCAAGGTTCCCGAGCCCCGCGATCGTATTGCCGACCGAGCCGCCCGGCGCCTGCGTGCGGTCGTTCATCGCGGCATAAAGCGTCTCGCCGCGCTCGCGCTCGATCAGCTGCATGATGCCCTTCTCGATGCCCATATGATCAAGAAAGCTCTCGTCGCATTGCGCGATGACATCGACGATCGCATTGCCGATGCCGACGACCTGATAGTGTTTCACGCGGTTTTCTCCTCAAATTGGCACAGATCGCGGATCAGGCAATCGGCGCAGCGCGGCTTGCGTGCGGTGCAGATATAGCGGCCGTGCAGGATCAGCCAGTGATGCGCATGGCGCTGGAATTCGACGGGGACATTGTCTTCGATGGCCCGCTCGACCGTCTCGACATCCTTCCCGGGGCAGATGCCGCTGCGGTTGCCGACGCGGAAGATATGGGTATCGACCGCCTGCGCCGGGTGGCCCCACCACATGTTCAAGACCACATTGGCGGTCTTGCGCCCGACGCCGGGCAGGCCGGTCAGCGCGGCGCGCGAGCTGGGCACCTGACCTTGGTATTTTTCGACCAATATCCGGCTCAGCGCGATCACGTTTTTCGCCTTTTGCCGAAAGAGGCCGATGGTCTTGATGTGCTCGGTCAGGCCCGCTTCGCCGAGCGCCAGCATCTTTTCCGGCGTGTCGGCCACGCGCCATAGCGCGCGGGTGGCCTTGTTCACGCCGACATCGGTCGCCTGCGCCGAGAGCGCGACCGCAACCAGCAGCGTATAGGCGTTGGTATGCTCGAGCTCCCCCTTGGGATGGGGTTCGGCCGCCTCAAAACGGCGGAAGATCTCGTGGAGCGTCGGATAATCGAGTTGGCGAGCCATGGATCACCTATGCCGGGGCGGGGCGCGCGGGGCAAGAGGCGCGCCATCCGGGCCTCGGGATTGATCGCATTTTACGCAAAATGTCGCAAAAATCAGGGGCGCATTAAGGGTTTGTTTCCCCTGTTGCGCCAGATTGGGCGCAAAGACCCCGTGGCAGGAGGTGTGAATGGAGTACGGATATCCCGTCGATGCGATTGCCTTCGACCGCGGGCGCGGCGCCTGGGTATTGGAGGATGGCTTCGACCCTGAAACGCAGCTCTGGTCGGTCGAAACCGTCGAGGGCGAAACCCGGGTGTCCGACGGGCTCGGCCGCCCGGTGATGACCGGGCAGATGACCGCGGATATTCCGCTGCTGCTCGAGCGTCCCGGCGGCGGCACGATCCGGCTCGACCGGATCGAGATCGACGGACGGCTTGCGCTCTATCTGCCCAGCGAAGGGCTGATGCCCGGGCATGATTACCGTGCGGCATCGCTGACCAGTTCGGGCGCGCGCGCGGCCAGCCCCGAGGAAATCGCCGCGCTGCCCTGTCTGGGGACGGGCACGATGATCGCCACCGACGAGGGGCCCCAGCCCATCGACTGGCTGCGCCCGGGGGACCGGATTCTGACCCGCGACAATGGCTATCAACCGCTGCTCTGGCTTGGGACCCATGTGATGCCGCGGCGCAGTCCGGCGGTGACGCGGCCGCTGATCCTCCCCGCGGATTGCTTCGGGCCCGCGCAGCCCGAACGCCCGATTGTCGCCTCGCCCGGGCAGGGGGTTCTGCTGGCGGGGCATGAGCTGGAACTGTGGTTCGCCGAATCGGAGATGTTCGCCAGCCTGCGCGACGTCGCGCCGGTGGCCACTCCGCTGGAGGGGCGCCAGACGCTCTATTCGCTGCTCTTTGCCACGCCCGAGGTGATTCTGGCCGAAGGGCTCTGGGTCGGATCGGTGCAGGCCGAGGCCAATGTGATTGCGCAACTGCCCGACCGGGTGCGCGCGGCGCTGGCACCGCGGCTGGCGGAGGGGCACCGCGAAGCGGCCCGCGGCTGGCTCGAACCCTGGGAAGTTGCGATGTTCGCCCGCGCGCGCAGCGCCCGCAAGGAACGCTTCGCCGCCTGAGAACGGAACGGGGCGCGCCCGCACCGCCAAAGCGCGCGGCCCCACCCTGTGCAAGGG
>JACXUS010000147.1 GCA_014763785.1 Sphingomonadales bacterium
GGGATCGGTGGGGGCTCGGCGAATTCACCGTTTCTCTGCGTTGCAGCATGTGCTAGGAAGGGAAAAAGTGATGCGTCTCCCATGGTCTTGTCTGTGCTTTCTGTTGCTGTGACGCCGCCGCGCCTGTTGGTCGTGGGGGGCACCGGGCGGCTTGGACGGCTGCTGCGGGGCGCTTGGGACTTGCGCGACCCCGGTCTGGTGCCGGTCTGGCAAAGCCGCCACGCCGAGACGCCCGCGCGCGGGGTCTGGCTGACCTTCGACCCGCTGAGCGATCCCGAAGCCTTTGCCGCCGCGGCGCGCGCCGCCGATGCGGTGCTGATGCTGGCGGGCGTCATCGCGGGCAGCGCGGCCGAGCTGGCGCGGAACACCGATCTGGCGCAGGCGGCGGTGCGGGCGGCGGCGGGGCGGCCGGTGCTGCTGGCCTCCTCGGCGGCGGTTTATGGCGCGGGCCTGCCGCCCGATCCAGCGCGCGGCTGGGCCGAGGGCGATCCCTGCACCCCCGCGGCCCCCTATGGCGTGGCGAAGCTGGCGATGGAGGCGGCTTGCGCGGGCGCGCCGGGGCTCACGGTGCTGCGGATCGGCAATGTGGCCGGGGCCGATGCGCTCTTGGGCCAGGCCGCGCCCGAAGGCGGGCGGCGGCTGGATACCTTCCCCGACGGGCGCGCGGCGCGGCGCAGCTATATCGGGCCGCAGGCACTGGCGCGGGCAATCGCGGGGCTGGCGCGGCTGGCCGCGGGCGGCATCGCGCTGCCCTCCACGCTCAATCTGGCGCTGCCGGGGGTCGTGGGGATGGAGGATCTGCTGGCGGCCGATGCTCAGGGCTGGGTGCCCGTGCCCGCCCCCGACGCGGCGATCCCCGAGGTGCGCCTTGACGTGACCCGGGCGCTCGATCTGGGCGTGATCGCCGATACGCCCGCCCGCGCTGCGGCGATCGTGGCCGATCTGCGCGCGCTTGCGCCCGTCGAGGCCGCGGCATGACCTGGGGCAAGCGGCTCTTCGATATCGGGCTCGGGCTTTTGCTGCTGCCGATCCTTGGCACGCTGATCCTTGTCGTGCTGGTCACGCTGATCTTCACCGAGGGGCGGCCCTATTTCTATGTGGCCGAGCGGATGAAATCGCCGACCGAGAGCTTCGGCCTGATCAAATTCCGCACGATGACCGTGGCGGCCGCCGACAAGGGCGTGTCGGGCGGCGACAAGGCGGCGCGGATCACCCGGATCGGGCGCATCCTGCGGCGCACCCGCGGCGACGAGCTGCCGCAGCTGTGGAACATCTTCAAGGGCGATCTGAGCTTCGTCGGCCCCCGCGCCCCCTTGCGCGAATATGTCGAGCGCTTCCCCGAGGTCTATGCCGAGGTGCTCAAATCGCGCCCCGGGGCCACGGGCCTCGCCTCGCTCTATTATCACGCGCATGAGGAATGGCTGCTGGCGCGCTGCACCACGCCCGAGGAGACCGACCGCGTCTATTGCACGCGCTGCATCCCGGCCAAGGCGCGGCTCGATCTGCTCTATCAGCGCCACCGCTCGGTCTGTTTCGATGCGGTGCTGGTCTGGCGCACGATCCGGCGGGTGCTGGGATGAGCGGCGTCGGGTTTGCCGCACAGCAACGTATGGTTGCTTACGCAGTGACAGCGGGCTACGAAGGGGGCGCCGGGGTGATGATGCGGCGGGGGTGGTCATGATCAACACGGTCCTCAACCTGTCACGGGGCCAGAAGTCGGGGATCTTCCTCTGGCTGGATATGATGCTGGTGCCGCTGGCCTTTCAGGCGGCCTGGGCGTTGCATACCAATGGGCCGGCGCTTCAGGGCGAGGCGCATCTGTGGGCCTATATGCTGCTCATGACGGTCACGGCCGGGGTGCTGAGCGCGCAACTCGGCCTCGCGCGGACGCAGCTCAAGGATTACAGCGGCACCGCGGTGATCCGCTCGGCGGTGCTGGCGACAGCCCTGTCGGCGCTGTTTGGCTTGCTTGCGGTGATCGACGGGATCGCGCTGCATCCGGGCATTCTGATCATCTTCGGGCTGGTCTATTTCGTGCTGTATTTCGGGCTGCGGCACCTGCTGCTGTGGGTGGTGACGCAGATCTATCGCCGCTCGAGCGCGGTGACGCGGATCGCGATCTATGGCGCGGGCCAGAGCGGCGTGCAGCTGGCGCGCGAGCTGCGGGGCCGGGCCCATCTGATGGCCTATGCCTTTCTCGACGACAATGCGATGCTGCGGGGCATGAACCTCGACGGGCTGCCGGTCTATGCCGGGATCCATGCCAAACGCGTCGCCGAGCGTTACAAGATCGACCGGGTGATCATGGCGATGCCCACGCTGAGCGAGAGCAAGCAGGCGCTGATCGCGCGGCGGCTCGAGGCGATGGGACTCGAGGTTCTGACGCTGCCCTATTTCGCGCAGCTGATCGGCGGCGAGGAAATCATGGGCAAGCTGGTGCCCACCAACCCGGCGAACCTGCTGACGCGGGAGCCGCTCGATGAGGCGATGACGGCGGGGCTGCGGGCCTATAAGGGCGCCTCGGTGCTGATCTCGGGGGCAGGGGGCTCGATCGGGCTTGAGCTGTGCCGTCAGGTGGTGAGCTGTGCGCCGCGCAAGATGGTGCTTTTCGAGCTTTCCGAACTTGCGCTTTATACCGCGCAGACCGAGATTGCCGCGCTGGCCGAAACCGCGGGGATCGAGATCGTTCCGGTGCTGGGGTCCGTCGCCGATCAGGTGCTGGTGGCGCGGGTGCTGGCCGCCCATGGCGTCGATATCGTGCTGCATGCCGCGGCCTATAAACATGTGCCGCTGGTCGAGACGAATGCCCGGGCAGGCGTGGCCAATAATGTGCTGGGCACCGCGGTTCTCGCGCGCGAGGCGCGCGATGCCGGGGTCAAGCGCTTCGTTCTGGTCTCGTCCGACAAGGCGGTGCGGCCGGGCAACCTTATGGGCGCCTCGAAGCGGATGGCGGAGCTGATCTTGCAGGATCTGGCCGAGCGCTCGAACCAGACGATCTTTTCCATCGTGCGGTTTGGCAATGTGCTGGGCTCTTCGGGGTCGGTGGTGCCGCTCTTTCAGGACCAGATCGCGCGCGGCGGTCCGGTGACGCTGACCGACGAGCGGGTGACGCGGTTCTTCATGACGATTCAAGAGGCCTCGCGGCTGGTGCTGCTGGCGGGCAGCTTCGCGGCGGGGGGCGAGGTCTTCGTGCTCGACATGGGCAAGCCGGTGCGGATCGGCGATCTGGCGCGGCGGCTGATCAAGGTCGCAGGCTATAGCGTGCGCGACGCGGAGAACCCCGATGGCGATATCGAGATCGTCACCACCGGCCTGCGCCCGGGCGAGAAGCTCCACGAGGAGCTGTCCTTGCGCAAGGGCATGCAGACCACCGCGCATCCCAAGATCATCCGCGTGCGCGAAGATCACCTGTCGGAAATCGAGGTGGCCTCGGGCCTGCGCGATCTGCGGGACGCGATCGAGGCGGGCAGCGATGAGGGCGTGATCGAGGTGGTGGCGCGGATGGTGCGCGAATATGCGCCGCAAAGCCTGCCGGGGGATGCGCCGCAGATCCGCATCGCCCGCGCCCGCAAGATCACCGAGACACCTGCGGAATAGACCTAGAACGGATCGGCGGGATAGCCCACGCCGCACAGATAAAGCCCCTGCGGCGGGCAGACCGGCCCACAGGCGGCGCGGTCACGCGCGGCCAGCGCCGCGCCGACATCTTCGGGCGCCCAGGCCCCGGCGCCGACCCGCTCCAGCGTGCCGACAATCGAGCGCACCTGATTGTGCAGGAAACTGCGCGCCCGCAGATGGAAGCGATATTCCGCGCCCTGGGCCAGGGCGATTTCTTCGATGGTGATCTCGTCGAGGGTCTTGAGCGGCGATTTCGCCTGACAGATCGAGCTGCGGAAGGTGGTGAAATCATGGTGCCCGATCAGATAGGCCGCACCCGCGCGCATCGCCCCGAGATCGAGCGCGTTCTGCACCTGCCAGACCCGGCCGCGGTCATGCACCACCGGCGCCCGCCGCGCGATCAGCCGAAACAGATAGCGCCGCTCGATGGCCGAGAACCGCGCGTGAAAGTCCTCCGCGACCCGGGCGCAGCCGGTGATGGCGACCGGCGCGGGCCGCAGGTGATGGTTCAGCGCCTCGGACAGGCGAAACGGGTCCCAGTCCTTTGCCAGATCGGCATGGGCGACCTGCGCGGTCGCATGCACCCCGGCATCGGTGCGCCCCGCCGCGGCAATCGTATGTGCGCGGGGCTCGAGCCGCGCCAGCGCCGCCTCGATCGCGCCCTGCACCGAGGGCTGATCCGCCTGGCGCTGCCAGCCGGCGAAGGGCCCCCCGTCATATTCGATCCTGAACGCATATCTCGGCATGCGCCGCGGATAGCGCGGCGGCGGCGCGCTGGCAATCCCCGCCTGCTCGGTGTGGGCGTCGAGGGGGGCTGCGCGCCCCCCGGCCTGCGGCCCCCCCCGCGGGATATTTGGGCACTGTTGAGGGGTCGGGGTTTTCCCCTCAACAGTGCCCCAAATATCCCGGGGGTGAATTCGGCGTCAGCCGAAGAGGGGGCTGGCCCCCGACCCCCCTGTCAAAGCGCGCGTCGCATGCCTATCTTGGGCCCGAAGACGAAAGGCAGGCACCTTGGGCATTTCAGAACTTACCGACGGGATCGGCCGCTCGATCGAGGGGCTCGGCGCTTCGGTCACGGAGGCGCTCTTCGAGCCGGTGATCCGGCTTGGCGTCACCGGCCTCTCGCGCGCGGGCAAGACGGTGTTCATCACCTCGCTGGTGGCGAACCTGCTCGACCGCGGGCGGATGCCGGCGCTGTCCGGCGCGGACCGCATTCGCGCGGCGTTCCTGCAGCCGCAGCCCGACGATACCGTGCCGCGCTTCGACTATGAAAGCCATCTGGCTGCGCTGACCGGGCCGAACCCGCATTGGCCCGAGGGCACCCGCGCGGTGTCGGAATTACGGCTCAGCTTTCGCGTAGCGCCCACGGGGCTCTTGGGCGGCCTGCGGGGCCTGCGCACCGTGCACCTTGATATCGTCGATTATCCGGGCGAGTGGCTCCTCGATCTCGGCCTGATGGAGCGCGATTTCGCCAGCTGGTCCGAGGGGGTGCTGAACCGCATTCCGGCGCGGCCGGGCGGCGCCGACTATCTTGGCCTTCTGGGTGCGACTGATCTGAACGCCCGCTTTGCCGAGCCCGATGCCAAGCGCCTCGCCGAGGCCTTCACTGCGCATCTGCACGCCGCCCGCGCGGTGGGGTTTTCGGATTGCTCGCCGGGGCGGTTCCTGCTGCCCGGCGAAATGGCGGGCTCGCCGGTCCTGACCTTCGCGCCGATCCCGCCGGGTGACTATCCGCGCGGCAGTCTCGGCCGCGAGATGGCGCGCCGGTTCGAGGCCTACAAGCGCGAGGTGGTCCGCCCGTTCTTCCGCGATCATTTCGCGCGCATCGACCGTCAGGTGGTGCTGGCCGATGTGCTGGGCGCGGTCCATGCCGGGCCCGCCGCGCTCGAGGACCTGCGCCAGTCGATGGCCGCCATCCTGCAGGCCTTCCGCCCGGGCACGGGCGGCTTTCTCGCCTCGCTTCTCGGGGCAAGGCGGGTCGATCGCATCCTCTTCGCCGCGACCAAGGCCGACCATCTGCACCATTCGCAACACGCCCGCCTGAGCGCGCTGACCGCGGCGCTCTTGCGCGAGGCCAAGGACCGCGCCGATTTCGCGGGCGCCAAAACCCAGGCGCTGGCCCTCGCCGCGCTGCGCACCACCACCGAAGAGCTGATCGAGCATCAGGGCCAGTCGCTCGAGGCGCTGCGCGGGCGCCTCGCGGATGGCCGCTCGGTCGCGCTCTATCCCGGCGCGCTGCCCGCGGATCCGGCGCAATTGCTCGCGCCCGCGCGCGGCGGCGCCAGTCGCTGGCTCGATGCCGATTATGCCATCATGAATTTTGCCCCGGCGCCCGTCACCCTGCGCCCGGGCGAGGGGCCGCCGCATATCCGACTGGACCGCGCGGCCGATTTCCTGATCGGGGACAGACTATGACCGACACCCCCAGAACCCCCGTCCTGATCGAGCTCGACGCCCCCGCGCCCTCGCCCGCCGAGGCGCCGCCGGTGGCCGACCTGCCCGACACGGACGCCCCGCAGGGCCGCGCGATGCAGATCGCGGCGCGGTTGGCCGCGCGTCCGCCCTCGCGGCTCGGGCGGCTCTTCTGGCAAGCCGCAGGCGCCTTGGTCGGCTTCCTCGCCTCGGTCGCGGCCTGGCGCTTCGTCGAGGGGCTTTTTGCCGCAAACCCGATCCTTGGCTGGGTGGCGAGCGTGCTTTTCGCCGTCTTCCTGCTCGCGGCGCTGATGATCGCCGCGCGCGAGCTTGCGGCCTTTGGCCGGTTGCGCCGCCTCGACCGGGTGCACCGCGAGGTGACCGAAACCCTTGCCGCCGATGACCTGGCCCGCGCGCGCCGCGTCACCGCGCAGCTGAGCGCGCTTTACGCAGGGCGCGCAGAACTGGACTGGTCGCGCCAGCGGCTGGCCGAGCGCGGGCCCGAACAGCTCGATACCGACACGCTTCTGGGCCTTGCGGAAACCGAGCTGATGGCGCCGCTCGATGCTGCCGCGCGCCTTGAAATCGAGGCTGCGGCCCGAACCGTCGCCACCGTCACCGCGCTGGTGCCGCTGGCGCTGGCCGATGTGTTCGCGGCGCTGACCGCCAATCTGCGGATGATCCGCCGCATCGCCGAACTATATGGCGGGCGCGCGGGCACACTGGGCAGCCTGCGGCTGGCGCGGGCGGTGATGACCCATTTGGTGGCGACCGGCGCGGTCGCCGCGGGCGACGATCTGATCGAGACGGTGACCGGCGGGCATCTCTTCGCGAAACTCTCGCGCCGCTTCGGCGAGGGGGTGGTGAACGGCGCGCTGACCGCGCGCGTGGGGCTCGCCGCGATGGAGGTCTGCCGCCCGATGCCGTTTCGCAAGCTGCCAAAGCCGCGGGTGACCAACCTGACCGGCCGCGCGCTGACCGGCCTTTTCAACCGGGGCAAGGGCGAAGAGCTCTAGGGTCAGGACCCATAAATCGACTTGAGGCTGCACGGGCTGCATGATTCAAGCTCCCAAACAGAGGGGGCATGATGAGCGGGCATTTCTGGTTGA
>JACXUS010000447.1 GCA_014763785.1 Sphingomonadales bacterium
ATCGCTATGGTGGCGTCCGCATTCTCGAACCGCGCGGCGACGATCGCGGCATGGTCGCGGAACTGATCCGGCGGCAGGCGGCGGCCGACATACTGTTCCTCGTTGTGCCGCACGGGCGGGCGGTGCAGCAGGAGGCGGCCCAGGTTCTTGACCAGCGCGGTGGTGCGCCCCGCATAGAAGATGCCGTGATCGACCAGCGAAATCCCGGTGTTCAGGCCCGGGTCCAGCCCGATCTGGCGGGCCAGGGCCTGTTCGACCGGGCCCGACACGGCCAGGTAGTCGCCATCGTACAGCTCTTGCAGGTTGGCCCGGTCGATGCTGAAGCGGGATGGCCCGATGCCGAGGACGATGGTGACGGGGCGCTGCCGCGGCAGGTTCTCGATCAACGCGATGTGCGACAGGATCGGCTGCCGCCCGGTGCAAAGGTTCACGACCTCGGCCCGCTGCCCGGTGCGGGCGGCCAGGGCATCGGCGATCTCGGCCGTCGTGCCGAAGCTGGACCGCGTGACCGAGGCGCCGATGATGGCCAGCAGCGGCGGGTCGTCGGGCCGGTCGGACAAGGCGGCGACATCGGCCGAGGCGAAGGCGTTGTGATCGATCGGGTCGTTGGCAAACAGATCGGCGTGGCCCGAGGTTTCGGCCCATTGCACGAAGACCGCGAAGGCCAGGCACAGCCCCGCCGCGACGGCCGCCGTGACGATGACCGACAGCTTGCCCGGCGTTGTCAGCGCCGCGATGAACGCGCCGGACACAGTCGGCCGGGACGATGCGGACAGGTCGGGGTTCGCTTTCATGCTTGTCTGACTAACCGCTTAGGCCCTTGAACGTAACAGGGCATTCGTGGGCAGGGGAATTCAATTCCACCCCTAATGCGGAACAATGTCGGGTCTGTGGGCGGATCGTGTCGTTTTTCCGCCGTTCCCGGGGGCGGGACCTGCGCCGTTGAGCGACCGTTCGGGCGGCCTGCATCCCGTTTGCGGGGCCGTCGCCTAATAGAGGTTGAGATCGCGCAGGACGCCGGGCCAGTCGGCCAGGCGGGTCCGGGCCTTTTCGGGATCGCGCCCCGCGACGGCGTGGGTCATCAGGTTCAGCATGGTCGCGATCGGGCCGGTGCTTTCCAGGAAGGCGCCGACCTTGGTGGCGGCGTGAAAGACAAAGGGCGTGTCCATCGCCGCCCAGGTGTTCAGCTCATCGGTGACCACCACCACATCCATGCCGATCCTGCGCGCGATCCGCACGATGGTTGCGGCCTCGCGCGCATAGGGGACCATGTCGATCAGGATCAGGCAGCGCCGTTCCGCCCCGCGGCGTTGCGACGGGATCCATTCGGCAAGCCCGGTGTCATGCGCCGCGACAAAGCGGACCGACCCGCGCACGATGGACAGGCGGCGCGAAAAATCCTCGGCAATGCCGCGGACGGTCTGGAAGCCGGTCACATAGACCTCATCCGCCTGGTCGATGGCGGCTATGGCCGCATCCCATTCCGGCCGCGCGATCTGGGCGCCCAGGCCCAGGATCGCCTCGGCATCGCGGCGGATCAGGGCGCCCAGCTCGCCGTCCAGCAGACGCAGATAC
>JACXUS010000448.1 GCA_014763785.1 Sphingomonadales bacterium
GAGGGCACCGCGGCGCGGCCCATCGTGCCGTCTTCGAGGATCACGTCGACCTCGACGGTCGGGTTGCCGCGGCTGTCCAGGATCTCACGGGCGTGAATGTCGATGATGGTGCTCATGGGCGCTCTCCTCGGGCTCCAGTGAATGCTTGGCGACTCTATAGACCCGTGCCGCAGGCGCGAAAAGAGCGCGGGCGGTGAAAAATGCGCGAAAGGGGGCTGTTAGCGACGCAACCTGGCTTGCCGCCACAGCGTATAGAGCCCCGACGCGACGATCACCGCGCCGCCGATCAGCGTCCAGCGGTCCGGCGGCTCGGAAAAGACCGCCCAGCTGATCGCCATCGCGAAGATCAGGCGCGTGTAGCGAAACGGCGTGATCACCGAGACCTCGCCGATCCGCATCGCCGCGATCAGCGCGTAATAGCCCAGAGGCCCCACGATCAGCGCGCCCGCGATCATCCCCCATTCGGCCGGGCTCGGCATCAGCACCGGCTCGGGCGTGACCAGGCCGATCGCGACACCCGCAGGCACCAGAACGCCGAACCCGTAGGTCGCAAGCTGCATCGAGGTGATCGCGCGCGGCACGCGGCGCGTCGCCAGATCGCGCACCGCAAGCCCCACCACCGCGACCACGGCCAGAAGCGAGAGGACGGAGAAGCCCTCCGTGCCGGGCCGGATCACGATCAACACGCCGGCAAAGCCGATCAGGATCGCCGACCAGCGCCGCCAGCCGACGGTCTCGCCCAGAAACAGTGCCGCGCCGAGCGTCACGGCAAGCGGTGTGGCCTGCAATATCGCCGAGGCCTGGGCGAGAGGGGTGAAGATCACCGCCGAGACGAAACAGATCGTGCCGAGGATCTCGCCCGCATTGCGCAACAGCACCGGTCCCGCGAGCAGGTCGCGCGAAATCAGCCGATCGCCGCGCCAGAGCGCGATTGCGCCGAAGATCAGCGCGCCACCCGCGCCCAGAAGCGCCAGTACCTCGCCCACCGGCAGCCGCGCGCCGATCGCCTTGATGAACATGTCCTCCAGCGCAAAGCCCGCCATGGCGGCGACCATCAGCAAGGAGCCGTGAAAGTTCTCGCGCAGATTGTCCATGATCGCCCTCTGACCGGATGGTCAAACCCCTCTAGCCGTGTGGGCGGGACAGGGCAAGCGCGCTCACTCCGATAGCGGACGATGGCGGATCCCGCCGATATCGGCCCAGATCGGCAGGTGATCCGAGGCAATGCGCGCCACCGGCGTGTCGAGCACGCCCTTGCGCACCACCCGCAACCCGGGACTCGTGACGATGCGGTCGAGGCGCCCAACCGGCGCGCGCGAGGGGTAGGTGGCGCCGGGCTCATGGATATGAAACCCGGTCAGCGCCTCGAATCCGTGCTTGGCGCTCCATTCGTTGAAATCGCCGATCGCGAGGGCGGGACGGGGGGTCGCGTCCTGCATCGCGCGGGCGATGCGTGACCATTGTGCGCGCCGGTCCATCCGGCGCAGCCCCAGATGCGCGGCCACCAGAATCTGCCCGCGGTTCTGCCGTTGTAGCTGGCCGCAGAGGTCGTCGGGGTCGATCAGGTCGACCTGC
>JACXUS010000449.1 GCA_014763785.1 Sphingomonadales bacterium
GTGCGGGCGATCTCTTCGGTCAGGCTGCGCGCGCGCGGGCGATCGGGCTGCGTCGCATCCAGATGATAAAGTGCGGCTTGCGGTGTGCCGAGCCGCGCAAGCGCCGCGGCAAAGCCTGCCTCATGCGCGGCGTAATCGGATGCGAGCAACACGTCGCTTTCGGGCAGGTCCTGCGCATGAACGAAACTGTCCGCAGAGCGCAGCCGCGCCTCGAGCGCGCCCCGGTCCACCTGAACCTCACCACTGCGCGAGATGCTGTAGGACGATGCCGCGAGCCACGCCTCCCCGGCGGCGGCGCGGGCCTCCGGCGTGAACTGGTCGAGCGCCTCTCCCATCCCCAGACCGTATTGGCCGGGGCGCGGCGCGAAGACCCGGGCGATCCGGGTCAGGTAAGGATTGTCGGCGGGGTCCTCTTCGCGCAAGGCCAGAGCCTCGGCCCCGGTCTCGAACAGCTGCGCGAGGCCGGGGAAGATGTCGCGAAAGAGGCCCGAGACCCGCAGCGTCACGTCGATGCGCGGACGGTCCAAAAGCGCGAGCGGGATCACCTCGACCCCGGACACCCGCGCGGCGTTTTCATCCCAGACCGGCTTGAGCCCCGCGAGATGCAGCGCCATCGCGAATTCCTCGCCCGCCGTGCGCATCGTGGCCGACCCCCAGAGATCGACCACCAGCCCCTTCGGCCAGTCGCCATGATCCTGAAGGTGCTTGCGCAGCAACTCCTCGGCCAGTTTCACGCCCTGCGCATGAGCCGCGCGGGACGGCACTGCACGCGGATCGACCGAGAACAGGTTGCGCCCTGTGGGCAGCACGTCCGAGCGCCCGCGCGCCGGGCTTCCCGACGGACCGGGGGCAACGCGGCGGCCCGCAAGCGCCGCGATCAATCCCGCGCGTTCCTGTGCTCCGCACGCGCCCTGCCCCAGCACATGCAGCCCGTCGCCGAACTGGCTTTCCTTGATGTCGCAGACGAAGCGGTCGATCCGGGTGATCGCCTCGGCTGCGCTGGCATCGCGCGGGATGCCCAGATCCTCCGACACGCCACTCGCCCAGGCCTCGTCCTGAATATCCGCGATCAGCCGGTCGCGCCGCGCCGGATCGAGCCCGTCGGCGGTCGAATATTCGTCCAGAAGCCGCTCGAGATGCAGCATCCCCGCAGGCACGCTTGCCGCGCGCATCGGCGGCGGCATATGGCCAAGCGTGAGCGCCCCGATCCGGCGCTTGGCCTGCGCGGCCTCGCCGGGATCGTTCACGATGAAGGGGTAAATGACCGGGGTGGCGCCCAGCAGTGCCTCGGGCCAGCAATTCTCCGAGAGCGCCACGGCCTTGCCGGGAAGCCATTCGAGCGTGCCATGCGCGCCCATATGCACCAGCGCATCGATCCCCTGCCCGCGCAGCCAAAGATAGAAGGCGACATAGGCATGGCGCGGGGTGCGCCCCAGATCATGGTATTCGTCGTCGCGCATCGCGGGATCGCTGCGTTCTGGCTGGAGCGCGAGCGTCAGGGGGCCACGCCGAAGTGCTGCGAAATGAAACGCTCCGTCCGTCACGGCGGTATCGTCCTCGGGCGCGCCCCAG
>JACXUS010000450.1 GCA_014763785.1 Sphingomonadales bacterium
CCCTCGGACAGCACGCGCCGCCAGCCGCGCGCCCCGGGGCGGCCGTGGAAGAGGCCAAGCATATGGCGGGTGATCTGATGCAGCCGCCCGCCCGTGGCGAGATGCGCGGCGATATAGGGTTTCATCGCCTCGGCCACCGCCATCGCATCGGTGGGGGCGCCGTCGCCCCAGATCTCGGCATCGGCGGCGCCGAGCGTGTTCATCGGCTCGTGATAGGCGGCGCGGCCGATCATCACGCCATCCATCCCGGCCTCGAGATGGGCGCGCGCCTCGGCCAGCGAGGTGACGCCGCCGTTGATCGACAGATGCAGCTCGGGGAATTCGGCCTTCATCCGATGCGCGAGCGGATAGTCCAAAGGCGGGATCTCTCGGTTGTCCTTGGGGCTGAGGCCCTGCAGCCAGGCCTTGCGCGCGTGGATCGTGAAGCGCCGCACCCCGGCCGATTTCACGATTTCCAGAAATCGCGGAAGAACCTCTTCGGGGTCCTGATCATCGACCCCGATCCGGCATTTCACGGTGATCGCGACCGGGCTTGCCGCCACCATCGCGGCCACGCAGTCGGCAACCAGCTCGGGGGTTTTCATCAGCACCGCGCCAAAGGCCCCCGATTGCACCCGGTCCGAGGGGCAGCCGCAGTTCAGGTTGATCTCGTCATAGCCCCAATCGGCGGCGATGCGGGTCGCCTCGGCCAGCTCGGCAGGGTCCGAGCCGCCAAGCTGCAGCACCACCGGGTGTTCGGCCGCGTTATAGTCGAGCAATTGCGCGCGCTTGCCATGCACCACCGCGGGCGCCGTCACCATTTCCGTATAAAGCACCGCCCGGCGCGAGATCAGCCGGTGGAAATAACGGCAATGCCGGTCGGTCCAGTCCATCATCGGCGCGATGGACAGGCGGTGGGCGAGATCGTCGCTCATGCCTCGTCCCGGTCCGCGCCGCGTTCGGCGATTTCGTCGATCACGCCGGTCCAGAATTCGACGGGCTGCGCGCCCGAGACGACGTAATGGTTGTCGAGGATGAAGGTCGGCACCGCGCGGATGCCGCGTTCGCGGGCATGGGCGTCGCGCTCGGCGATCAGGTCGCGGTCGGCGTCCGAGGCCAGAAGCCGCGCCACCATCGCCCCGTCCATGCCCGCCGCGGCGCCGATCTCGGCTAGCACCTGCGGCGCACCGATGTCGCGGCCCTCGCGCCAATAGGCCCGCATCAGCGCCGCCATCACCGGGCTTTGCCGCCCCTCGATCCCGGCCCAATGCAGCAGCCGATGCGCATCGGTGGTATTGGGCATCCGCTGGATCGCGGCCAGATCGAGGGTCAGGCCCGCGACCCGCGCCGCCTCGAGGATCGGCGCATGCACCCGGTCGGCCTCGGCGCCGAAGCGCGCCTGCAGGAAGGCGTTGCGGTCCATCCCCTCGGGCGGCATCGTCGGGTTCAGCTGGAACGGATGCCAGGCGATCATGAACGGATGGCCCGGGCGCGCCTCGAGCGCGCGATCGAGATGGGCCTTGGCGATCAGGCACCAGGGGCAGACCGGATCGGCGAAGATGTCGAGCGGGATCATCGGGTTACCTC